>JAIKWY010000189.1 GCA_024684395.1 Oscillospiraceae bacterium | reverse complement strand
TTCTCAGCATCATTGCAATGAACATCGACCGCCTTGCGGCGATGCTTTTGCGCATCTTTCAGTTTTTACTGGATTTCAGGATATCATATGCTCTGACAGAGGCTCCTTGAAAATATGGGGCTTGTTGAGGAGAGACTATATACCGTCAATGATATAGGAATACTCATACTCAGCACCGACTTTGAAGCTGCCTTCTTTGGGAATATGGTGACATCTGCACTTATCCATTGTTCCCCTCTTTCAGCGCCCTGCGCCCAGCTTCATTCCGCTCCGCTTCCGACCTCGGATACCTATCATGGCAGCACACTCCCCAGAAAAACGCTTCATCAGCATTATACCACATCTGTCCATACCCGTCAAGCCCCTCAAAACCCCATCCTTACAAAACTGTAACCTTCTGTAAGATTAAAACAGCGACACAGCCCTTGCCTTGTGATACAATAGGATACAGAAAGGAGCTGGTAAGAATGGAATTACTGAACATCCAGCAGATCGAAAAATACTACGGGAGCAAGTCGAGCCTGACCAAGGCGATCGACGATCTTTCCTTCACAGTGGAGGAGGGCGAGTTTGTCGCCATCATGGGCGCATCCGGCAGCGGCAAGACGACCTTGCTCAACTGCATCTCCACCATCGACCGTGTGACCGCAGGTCACATCTTCCTCGAAGGCACCGACATCACCACGCTCAAAGGCAAGGCGCTGAACAAGTTCCGCCGGGAAAAGCTCGGCTTCATCTTCCAGGACTTCAACCTCCTCGATACGCTGACCGCCTATGAGAACATCTCCCTTGCGCTCTCCATCCAGAAGAAGCCCGCCAAAGAGATCGCCGCCGCCGTCAAGCAGGTCTCTGATCAGCTCGGCATCACCGATGTGCTCGAAAAGTACCCCTACCAGATGTCCGGCGGTCAGAAGCAGCGTGTTGCCTCTGCCCGTGCCATCGTGACGGATCCCCGGCTCGTGCTGGCGGATGAACCGACCGGCGCACTCGACTCCAAGTCCGCCAAGATGCTGCTCGAACGCTTCCGCTATCTGAATCAGGAGTGCGGTGCCACCATCATGATGGTCACGCACGACAGCTTCACCGCCAGCTATGCGGGGCGTGTGCTGTTCATCAAGGACGGCAAGATCTTCCACGAGCTGACCCGGGGCGATGACAGCCGCAAGCAGTTCTTTGACCGGATCATTGACGTTGTGACACTTTTGGGAGGTGACGTGAGCGATGCTCTTTAGGCTCTCACTCAGCAATATCCGCAGGAGCCTGCGGGATTATGCGATCTATTTCTTCACGCTCATCATCGGCGTGTCCGTGTTCTACGTCTTCAACGCCATCGGCACACAGGCCGCCATGCTGCGGATGTCCGAGAGCCAGTACCAGATCATCCGCCTGCTCGAATCCCTGCTCTCCGGCATGAGCGTGTTCGTCGCCGGCGTGCTGGCACTGCTGATCGTCTATGCGAGCCGCTTTCTGATGAAGCGCCGCAACAGGGAATTTGCCCTCTATATGACACTCGGCATGAGCAAGGCGAAGATCTCCGCCATTCTGCTGCTCGAAACGCTCATCATCGGCATCGGTTCGCTCGGTGTCGGACTGGTGCTCGGCATCGGATTGTCCCAGCTTTCGAGCGCACTTGTGGCAAATCTGTTCGAGGCAGATATGTCCGCCTACCGCTTCTCCGTTTCCGGTGAGGCGATCGGGAAAACGATCCTCTACTTTGCCGTGATGTACCTGATCGTGATGCTCTTCAACAGCGTTGTTGTGACAAAAATGAAGCTCATCACGCTGATGCAGTCCGGCAAAAAGTCCGAGCAGATCAAGCTGAAAAACCCCGTACTCTGCATCGTCATCTTCCTGATCGCAGCAGCCATCCTCGGCTATGCCTATTACCAGATCGGCTACAACCCGAATGCCATCGACTCGCCGGCGCTCTTCATGGTGTATACCGGCATGGCATTCGTGGGTACGTTCCTGGTTTTCTGGTCGGTCTCCGGCATGATGCTGCGGATCCTGAAAGCGGCAAAGGGCATCTATCACAGGGGGCTCAACTGCTTCACCTTCCGCCAGATCAGCAGCAAAGTCAACACGATGGTCTTCTCCATGACGATCATCTGCATGATGATGCTCATCACCATCTGCACGCTCTCCTCGGCATTCTCCATCCGCAACTCCCTCAACCGCAATCTCAAGACCTACTGCGCTGCCGACTGCGAGCTTTCTCTGCTGCAGGTCAGCATAGATGAGAACGGCGAAGAAACCTATGTCGCAGCGGATCTTTCCGAGGTGCCGGGTCTGGATCTGACGGGCATCATCGGCGACAGCGTACAGCTTTCCACCTATTTCGATCCGGGTCTCACGATGGAGACCGCCCTGGGCATCTATGCCGCAGAAGCGAAGGAGCTGTACCCGATGCTGTTCTATGACAACCAGGAGGAGATCATCCGTGTGAGCGATTACAACGCCCTCTCCAGGCTCTACGGCAGGGAAGAGCTCACTGTGGAGAGCGATGAATATATTTTGCTCTGCGACTATCCCAACCAGCGTGCGCTGTTCGATACCGCACTCGCATCCGGTAGCACAGAGCGCACGATCTTCGGCAGGACGCTCCATGCCCGCTATGACAAGTGCCAGGACGGCTTCGTGGATCTCTGCGCACAGGCGATCAATATGGGCATCTTCGTGGTAGCGGATGATGTCGTAGACGCAGACAGCGCCTATCTGACCCGTCTGATCGGCAACTACACCGGTGAGACGGCCGAGGAGAAGGAAGCACAGGAAAAGGAGCTCCTCGCCCGGATCGAGCAGGCGCAGAACGACCTGAACGCAGCGCATCCG
The DNA here is from genome assembly GCA_024684395.1 of Oscillospiraceae bacterium. GTDB lineage: Bacteria > Bacillota > Clostridia > Oscillospirales > Ruminococcaceae > UBA3855. The sequence continues at coordinate 5,515 of JAIKWY010000189.1, read as the reverse complement.
GATGAGTATTACCTCGGCGCAGAGACCAAGATCCAGCTGTATGAATCCGCCGTCGGGCTTGGTGCCGTCGTGACCTTCCTCGGGCTGTACATCGGCATCGTGTTCCTGATCGCCTGCGGTGCGATCCTCGCCCTGAAAGAGCTTTCCGAGAGCGTGGACAGCATCGGCAGATATGAGATGCTCCGCAAGATCGGCGCAGAGGAAAGCGCCATCAACGGCTCGCTGTTCGTGCAGACCGGCATCTTCTTCCTGCTGCCGCTGCTGCTCGGCGCACTGCACTCCGTCTTCGGCATGAAGTTTGCGACCTATATCCTGAATGAGATGGGTACCGAGCGTGTCGGTGCATCCATTCTGAGCACCGTGCTCATGATCCTCGTGATCTACGGCGGCTATTTCCTGGTGACATATCTTTGTGGAAAGGGTATCATCAAGGGCAGGAGCTGAAATGAATGAAAACGGCTGTACCCCAAAGATACAGCCGTTTTTCTCATGCAAACAACCCCGTACTGAAATACCGGTCGCCCCTGTCCGGGAACACTGTCACGATATTGCCTTTCACGCCGGAGCGTGCCAGCTTCAGCGAAGCCGCCAGTGCCGCACCGGAGGAAGATCCTGCAATGATGCCCTCCTTCTCCGCCAGCAGCCGCACATGCGAGAACGCTTCGTCATCATTCACCTTGATGACGCTGTCAATGAGCTTCATATCCATCGTGTCGGCGATAAAGTCATTGCCAATGCCCTCGATGTTGTAGTCGTGGTGCTCACCGCCGCCCATCGTGCTGCCTTCCGGATCGGCAAGAATGCCCTGCACGGACGGATTTTGCTCCTTGATATAACGCAGAATGCCCGACACCGTGCCGCCGCTGCCTGCACCGGCGACCACATACTGCACATCACCGTTCAGATCTGCCCAGATCTCGCGCCCGGTCGTCTCGTAGTGCGCCTGCGGGTTGCTCAGGTTCTTGAACTGGTCGAGCGTGATGGCGCCCGGGATCTCGCGGGTCAGCTCCTCCGCCTTGCGCTCTGCACCGAGCATACCCTCCTCACGGGGCGTGTTGATGACCTGCGCACCGAGCGCACGGAGCAGCGCCTGCTTCTCGGCAGAAAACTTTGTCGGCACGACAAACAGCAGCTTATAGCCCCGGTTCAGAGCCGCAAATGCAATGCCGAGCCCGGTATTGCCAGCCGTTCCGAGCACAATGGTCGCCCCCGGTTTCAGGATGCCGGAGCGTTCTGCATCACGGATCATGTACAGACCCGTTCTGTCCTTGACGCTGCCGGAGGGGTTGTATAATTCGAGCTTGGCGAACAGCCGCACGCTGTCCGGGAGCCCGAAATGACGGAGCTGCACGAGCGGCGTGTTGCCGATGAGCTCCTCCATAGAATGATAGAGTGCCATTTATTTCACCTCGCTTGCGTTGATCGCCTGATCGAGATCGGCGAGAATGTCGCGGATGTCCTCGATGCCCGTGGACAGGCGGATCAGACCGTCCGTGATGCCGACCTTGGCGCGGATGTCTGCCGGGATGGATGCATGTGTCATCGTGGACGGATGGCATACGAGCGACTCCACGCCGCCGAGCGATTCCGCCAGCATCACGAGCTTGAGGCTCTCGAAGAATTTCTCGATGTCATAGTTTTCATGCAGCTCAAACGAGATCATCACGCCGCCGTTCTTCGCCTGCTTCTGGTTGGTCGCATAGCCCGGATCGGTCGCAAGTCCCGGATAATACACATGCTTCACAGCCTTGTGCTCCTGCAAAAATTCCGCTGCTTTCAGAGCATTGTCCACATGCCGATCCATGCGCACGCCGAGTGTCTTGATGCCACGGATGAGCAGAAAGCTGTCGAAGGGCGGGAGTACGCCGCCGGTCGAGTTCTGGATGAAGGCGATCTTCTTCGCCAGCTCCTCACTGTTGACAACGGCAAGACCTGCCACCACATCCGAGTGACCGCCGAGGTACTTCGTTGCCGAATGTACCACAATGTCCGCACCGAGCGTCAGCGGCTTCTGGAGATAGGGCGTCATGAAGGTGTTGTCCACGATGACGAGCAGATCATGCTTGTGGGAGATGGCAGCAATTTCCCGGATGTCGGTCACGGTCATGAGCGGATTGGCAGGGCTCTCGATGATGACAGCCTTCACATCGTCGGTGATGTCCGCTTCATACTTCGCTGCATCGGTCGTGTCTGCAATGGTATAGCTGATCGAAAAATGGTCAAACACCTGTGCCAGCAGACGGAACGTGCCGCCGTAGACATTGCTGGAGATGAGCACCCGGTCACCGCTGTGCAGCAGGCTCAGAACAGCCGTGATGGCAGCCATGCCGGATGCAAAGGCAAAGCCTGCCACGCCCTCTTCGAGCTCGGCAATGAGCGCTTCGAGGGCTTCTCTGGTCGGGTTGCCGGTGCGGGAATACTCATAGCCCCGCATTTTGCCCAGACCGTCCTGCTGGTAGGTCGAGGTCTGGTAAATGGGCACGTTCACAGCGCCCGTGCGTTCGTCGTTGGAGATCCCGCCGTGGATGAGGGCGGAATTGATATACTGATAATGACTCATAGCTTACTCATAGCTCCTTCCGTTCGTGATGGTCGCAGACAGCAGACTGACATTCTCAAATGCCGTCATGCCGTCAGTTCTGTTCTTGAAATAATGCTCCTGCACCTTGGCAGGCGGCAGATAGGTGTCGATCTGATAGCCGAGCGCAAAGAGCGCACGGGAGACCTCCGCATAGGTGAAGCCGCCCTGCATCTGCTCGCCGAGAACATCCGTGATATGTTCGAGCTCTGCCACACGGGGCGGGAAATCGCCGTTTTTCAGCGGGAAGTCAAATGCCACCACGCTGCCGAGTGACGAGAGCGCAGCGATCTGTTGCAGCGTCTTGGTAAAGACGGACAGCTGCAAATAATAGCTGACGCCGAGGATGCTGAAAAACGAAGGCTTCTGCGTAGAAAAGCCCGCCTGTAGCAGCCCGCCGATCATGGTCTCCTTCTCAAAATCCACCGGCACGAAGTGGACATTCCTCGGAATGTTCCACTCGAGTTCCCGGATGCGTTCGAGCTTGTAGCGCTGGGTGTCCGGGTGATCGACCTCAAAGACTTCGATCTTCGGATCGGTATTGCGGAACGAAAAGCTGTCCGCACCCGCACCGCAGATGACATACTGCACAGGCCCCGCCTCTGCAAATCTGCGCAGCCGGCTTTCCGTGAAACGCAGACGGCTCAGCGGGATCGGCGCAAAATACGTATTGAGGAAGCGGGTCAGGTCGTCCCGTGTCCCGTCCGTGTAGTCGTCAAGGATCTGCTGCTTGACGGTCTCGTAGGCTTCCCAGCCCATGAGATCATAGGCGAGATAGTCGTCAAAGATCTTCTGCCTTGCTGTATTGGAGTGCCAAGCCCTGGCAAATGCGCAGAGCTTGGCAGTGTAGCTTTCCTGATCCTGTATCATAAATTATTGTCACCGCATTTCGCAGGCCGTTCTTCATGATAGAAGTAGGGAAGGGGGCAGCGCCCCCTTCGACCTGCTGTGTATTTGTTATACGAATCCTCAAAACAAAATAAAAAAGAGAATGCAGGTTAAGGGGCACTGCCCCCTGAAAACCCCTTCCTCCCCCTATGGGGGAGGTGCCGCCGAATGGTGGCAAGTTTTACTTGTCTATCGGATCAAAGGGGATCATCAGATCGTGTAGTTCTGTACACGCTCGTCAATGATGCGCTTGGACTTGTGCTCGGATCTGGTGTCCAGACCGCCGTCCGGATGGATCTTGACTCTTGCAGGCTTGACACCGATACGCGCCTTGAGGGCTGCGGAGAGCTCTGCTGCCACCTCGTCATCCGACTTCGGGTTATCGGCATTCTTCTCCACCTCGACAGCATAGCGGCAGGTGTAATTCTCCTCAAAGATGCGGATGAGATACTCGCCGGTGATGCCGGACAGATCATGTACAACAGCCTCGATGTCAGACGGGAAGACGTTGACTGCGGAAACGATGAACATGTCATCCTTGCGCCCGTTGATGTGAATTCTGCCGTGTGTTCTGCCGCATTTGCACGGTGTCTGGTCGATATAGCCGATGTCGCCGGTGCGGAAGCGGATGAGCGGACGAGCCTTCTTCTGGAGCGTGGTGTAGACCAGCTCGCCGACGCTGCCGGGCGGCAGGATCTCGCCGGTGTGGATGTCCACGGTCTCCACGAGGATGTGATCCTCTGCGATGTGCAGACCGTCATGGTATTCGCAGTGTGCAGCGCAGGCGCCGAAGATGTCGGACAGACCATAGAAGTCGTACAGCTCTGCACCCCAGAGATCCTCGATCGCCTTTCTGGTCGCCGGGATGGAACCGCCCAGCTCACCGGCAACGATGATCTTCCGGATGGAGAGGTCATTCTTCGGGTCGATGCCAGCCTTCTTTGCCTTCTCACCGAGCTGCCAAGCATAGGACGGGGAAGTCCAGATGACAGTCGGCTGATAGGTTTTCAGCACGTACAGCAGACGCTCAGAGGGGAGCGTACCGCCCCAGATGCAGAGTGCGCCGAGGTTCTGTGCGCCGATGACGTCCGGACCGCCGACATACAGGGAGAAGTTCAGTGCATGTACATAGCGGTCATTCGGTCTCATGCCGATCTGCCAGAACCAGCGGGACTCGGTATCCTGGAAGGCGTCGAAGTCTGCCTTCGTGAACGGGCTCATGGTCGGCACACCGGTGGAACCGGAAGACGTGGAGATGAAGACTACATCGTCCTCCGGAACGGCAGCCAGCTCACCGAGGAAGCTGCCCACGCCCTGCGTCTCACGCTGGGTGATCTTGTTGATGAACGGGAATTTCTGGAGATCCTCCAGGCTCTGGATGTCCTCCGGCTTGAGCCCTGCCTCATCCCATGTTCTTCTGTAGTAGGGAGAGTTCTCGTAGGAGTGCTTGATGATGTCCTTCAGATGCTCCAGCTGGAAAGCCTCCAGCTGCTCACGGGGCATTGTCTCGATCTCCTCGTTCCAGTATTTTCTCTCAGTCCATGTTTTTGTAGTGCTCATAGATCCTTACCTCCATAAATGTTATTCAGTATCGAGCGTTTTGTTCTGCTCGTCTGTTTCTGTATTTATTATACACCTACTTTGCCTATTTGTCCAATATGTATTGACGATTGCCTGTTATTGATTTTTCCTATACGTTTTTGGGGGCTGTAGCAAGCTGTAGATTGCCGAGGTCAGACGGATGCCCGGCTTGCTCACGGGGATGATGTGGTCGATGCAGGGGCTGAGCGGATGTGGAAATTTCAGAGAGAAGTCCACCTCCTGCCCGCAGATGCCGCACACCCGCTGCGTGGCGTAGATCTTCTTCTTGTTCGATTCAAACTGCGCCCGCTGCGGTCCGTTGTGATCGGGCGGGCTCTGGCGGCGTTGGGCATGGGTGTACCTCCTTTCGGGCAGTAAAAAAGCACCTCTTTCGAGATGCTTCACACTTGTATTTGACTTGTATTTACGGTTTCAGCTCAACACAGAACACACTGTCGAAGTTGTAGA
>JAIKWY010000185.1 GCA_024684395.1 Oscillospiraceae bacterium | reverse complement strand
TGGGGGAGGTGCCGCCGAACGGCGGCGGAGGGGGCGGCTTAAAGGCGCTTATCCTTTGCAGCGAAAATCAGGTGATCTATGATCGTTCTACTTTATGGAGATAGGTCAGCGGCTTGTCGGCACCGGTGAAGACGGTGTGGAAATCCTCGGTCATGCCGGCGGCGCCGGTCGTTTCCTGGAACAGGTTCTGACCGGTACACCAGACGTTTCCGTTCTGCACTGCCTTGAAATCGGCGAGGATGGGGCTCTTGGCCGTGAGCTGGCCGATGGTTTGCAGGTCGCCGTCGATGCTGCTGTTGTAGATGAGGATGTCGGCATCGTGGGCGAGCTCATAGAAGCGCTCCATTTCGACATTCATGGTCGAGAGGGCGTTGTCTTCGATCTCGAGATCCTCGGCGGTGAAGCAGTACTTGCCGCCCGCCAGCTCGATCATCTTGGAGGTGTAGTCGCCGGGCTTGCGGATGTTCGCATAGCCGCCGGAGGTGATGTAGAAAAATGCCACGGTGGGCTGCTCCTCCGCCGGGATCGGGTCGAGGGTGACTGCCTGGAAACGGGCATCCTCGGCGGCGAAGGCGGCTGCGGCGGCTTCTTCCTCACCGAGGAGCAAGCCGTAGAGCTTCATCCATTCCATGCGCCCCATCGGGTGGGTCTCATAGCTCGAACGCTCCACTAAGACGGGGACGCCGAGACGGATGAGCTCCTCACGGATCTCGGGGGTGTGGTAGATCATGGTCGATTCGATCGCAAGGCCGCAGTTTTCGGAGAGGATCAGCTCATAATCGGGGCGGCTGTATTTGCCGGCGTAGAGGAGAGAGCCGTTTTCGAGAGCTTCCGCGACATGGGGCAGCGCCCAGTCCTCGGAGGAGACCATGCGTACCTGATCCAGTGCGCCGAAGCCGTCGAACAGGTCAACGGCGGACGTGGCGGCGACATAGACATGCTCCAAAGGCTGTTGCAGGATCATGACATCGCCGGCATCGGACGGGACGGGGGTGCCTTCCGGGACGAGGAGGAAGTGCTGACCGTCTTCGATCCGGATGTCGGCACAGCCGTCCTCACGGTACTGCACGGTGAACTGCTCGGCGTAGGAAAGCGTCATCTGTTCGGCATCGGAAGAGACCTCCGGTGCTTTGGCCGGGGTGCAGGCGGTGCAGAACAGGAGCAGTGCGGCAGTGATCACTGCTTCACAACGTCTGCGGAAAAGCATAGTGTATAGTCGATCAGGTGCGGCTCGCTCATGGCGGTGGTGTCGGCGGAGACGGAGATCGGGCGGTCAAACCAGAGTACCGGGATCTCAAACACGGAATGCTCCTCGACACTGACGGGGTCATAGCGCTCGCCGTCTACGATCATGTAGTCGTACTTGTTGCTGCTCCAGATGATCTCGGCGGTCGCCTTGCCGTCCTTGACGGTGATCTTTGCCGGGGACTGGACGGATGCCTTGCCGGAGCCGCCGGAGAGGGCAACATCGGTCATGTATTCGCCGTCTACGATGCCGAATGCCTGCGGATCATTGACGATGCCGAGGGCGTCGGTCGGGAGGGAGTCGGCGCGGAAGAGGATCGTGCGGTCATACCAGATCTCCTTGCGCTTGCTGTAGGCGGCACAGTCGATGCCCATGTCGAGCGCTTCTACCGGGACGGTGAAGGTCACGGCTTCGCCGGATTCATCGGCGGGGATGCGGTCGCTCTCGGGGGCGGCATCGGCCTGCTCGGCGGTGCCCAGGAAAAGATAGGCATAGCCGGAGCCGCTCATGGTCATTTCGGCGGTCATGGCGCCGTCTGCGACGGTCAGCTTGCAGGCTGTGATCTTGAACATGGACGAGCTCGAATCGACGGTGACGTCATAGGTGCCTTCCTTGACAGCATCGGCATAGACGGGCACCATGCCCTCCTCTACGACCTCGACATAGGCGACGGTCTCGGGCTGGGTCTCCTCAGCGGGGGCTTCGGTCTCGGTCTCGGCTTCTGTTTCTGCCTCGGTCTCAGCCTCGGTGGGGGCTTCCGTTACGAGCTCGGTCGCAGGCTCGGGGCGGGACTGCTCTACGGGCTTTGCGGTGCAGGCGGTCAGGACTGCACAGAGACAGATAAGCGGCAGGATACGGTATACTTTGCGCATGATGTTCTCCTTTGGAAAGAGCCCGGCAGGGTTCTGCCGCCGGGCTCTGGTTGATTTGATAAAATGGGGGGACGGGATCACTTGCTGATCTCGTCGATGGCTGCCTGAGCGTGCTCGGCATAGATCTTGCGGATGGCTTCGTTCTCGCCAAGACCGCGCAGGAGGCAGGTCACGTCATAGCCGGCATTGGTGAAGATGGTCTTCCAGGAATCCTCCTCGTCACCTGCCATATCGTTGTTGGCATGATCGCCGGCAACGACCATCAGGGGCTCGAGAACGACCTTCTTGTAGTTGCCCTTCTGTACCTGTGCGAGGACATCGTCTACGGACGGAGATGCTTCAACGGTGCCGACGAAGTAGTTGGTATGGCCGTCGGCGGTCAGGAGATCCTGCATCTTCTGGTAAACGGCGTTGGACTCTGCCTCGGTGCCGTGACCCATGAAGACGATGGCAGTCTCGCCGTCATCATATTCCTTTGTCCAGTCCACGATGGCCTGCTCAACGCGCTTGAAGTCGTCGTCGCTGGTCAGGAGGGGCTTGCCGAAGGATACCTTCTCGAAGGCATCGGCATACTGGCCTACCTGGTCAACGAGGTCGTGATACTCCAGGCCGTCCATCAGGTGGGTGGGCTGTACGACAAGGTTCTTGACATTATTGGCAACGGCACGGTCGAGGGCTTCGTTCACATCGTCGATATGGATGCCGTCACGGCGCTCCACATGGTCGATGATGATGTTGGCTGTGAAGCCGCGGCGCACGGAATAGTCCGGGCAAGCGGTCTCGAGCTCGCTCTCGATGGCGCCGATGGTCAGGCGGCGGCTGTCATTGAAGCTGGTGCCGAAGCTCAGAACGAGCAGCTCGTTGTCGCCGATTTCATCCTGGTTGCGGATGTTGTCGAGGGAGGCGTCGCCGGTGTCGTAGTTCTCCTCGTCCTCTTCCTCAGCTTCTTCCTCAGCTTCTTCCTCGGTGGGAGCTTCGGTCGGGGCTTCCGTCTCTGCCTCGGTCTCGGTCTCAGCTTCCGTTGCGGCTTCCGTTACAGGTGCGACGGAAGCGTCGGGGGTGCTGGTCGAGCCGGTGCCGCAGGCGCTCAGAGAGGCGGCTGCAAGTGCGAGACACAGTGCCATTGCGATTCTTCTTTTCATTGTGATGACTTCCTTTCGTTGTCTGACCCTTGCGGGGTCTTTTTGATTGGAAGGCATAACCGTAGATGCCCATACTGGCGGAGGGCATGTTGGGCGTTTTCAGCTCAGCAAGTACGATCAATACCTCGTGATCTGATGCGCTGCGCTTGGCGATGCTTTTCAGGGGGTTCAGAAAAGGATGGCTCACTGCTGAGCCGCCCCCTCGACCCGCTTGTGGGGCTCCGCCCCACACCCCGTTATCAGGATCGGCACAATTGACAGCGCATCTGTACATGACAGTACGGCAGGTTTCCTGGCTCACGGATCTTCACTCTGGACAGCCTTCCCGGTCTCCCAGTGGCTCTGCGTTCGCAGCTTGTCCGCGGCTCCCCGCTCACAGTGACGAGATCGCACAGGTCTTGAACCTGTTTCCCTTTTACCCTCCGGCCCCACAGCTTGACCGCGGTCGGAGGCACCGTCTGCTACATTGTTTTTATCATTGCCAGCATAGTCCTATTATAACAGCTTTTTCACGGGAATGCAAGTGTTTCCGGCAATTTGGGCAGATTATACAGCTTATTGCACGCTATGGGGGAGGGATTCAGCATCGAGGGCGTAGAGCAGGGCATTTACCGTCGCGGCGGCGACGTTGCTGCCGCCTTTTCTGCCCCTTGCTACGATGCAGGGGATCCCGGAGGCGATCAGGAGCTCCTTGCTCTGCACCACATTCACAAAGCCTACGGGCATACCGATGACGAGCGCCGGGGTGAAGGTGCCGCTTTTATGCAGCTCGCAGAGACGCAGGAGCGCTGTGGGGGCGTTGCCGGTCACGTAGATCAGCTCTCTGCCGAGGGAGGCGGCTTTGTCTACGGAGGCGGTGGCTCGGGTCGTGCCGTTTGCCTTCGCAGCAGCGGCGGTCCCGGGGTCTGCCATGTAGCATACAGCTTCGCAATGATGGCGGGCGAGGGCGGGCTTATTGATGCCGGCAAGTGCCATATTCGTATCGGTCACGATGAGCGTGCCTTTGCGCAGGAGGGACTTTGCCTTTTCGACGGCGTCAGGGGAGAAATACAGGTTATCGGCATAGTCGAAATCGGCTGTGGTATGGATGCAGCGCATGACGATCGGGCGCTGCTCCGGGGGGATCTCACGGTCGCCCAGCTCGGTGGCGATGATCTCGAAGCTCCGCCGTTCGATGTCGGCGGGGCGGATGTATTCTAATTTGGTCATAATTTTGTACGGAGATGGGGGCAGGTATCAGATATGCATAGTCACTGAAAGGCTGCCCCCTCCGCCGCCGTTCGGCGGCACCTCCCCCAGAGGGGGAGGAAGGGGTTTTAAGGGGCTGCGCCCCTTGACCTGCTTTTCAAAATAGATCTCCGTGTATACCCTCCTCTATGATTTGATAGATCTTGTCCATGTCAAGGCTTTTCCGGACGCCTGCGGCAAGGAGGTCGAACTGCTGCTCCTTGTAGGCTTTGCGGTCGATGGCGGGGACTTCTGTTTGCAGGAGCGCTTGCATGAGCCTGCCGGAGACTTCTGCTGTATCAAAAATGCCATGGACATAGCAGCCGCAGACATTGCCTTCGCAGAAGCCGCCGGCTTCGGTCAAAGGCGTGCCGGTGCCGGTGGTCTCGCCCATGTGGATCTCGTAGCCCTCATAGGCGGCGCCGGACAGGCAGCTCCAGAAGCCGGGGAGCTGTGCAAATCTGCCGCTGACCTGGCTGCGGTGTTTTTCGGCGGCAAAGACGGTTTTACAGGGGAGCAGACCCATGCCGGGGATCGTGCCGCCGCCCTCGCTGCCGAGGGGGTCGCTGATCTCCTCGCCGAGGATCTGGTAGCCGCCGCAGATGCCGAAGACGGGCGTACCGTTTGCGGCAAGGCGCTTGACGGCTGTTTCCATGCCGGATTCCCGGAGCCAGCGCATGTCGGCGATGGTGCTCTTGGTGCCGGGGACGATGACGAGGTCGGGGGTGCCGAGGTCATGGGGGCGGCGGACATAGCGGACGGCGGCGCCTTCATATTGCAGGAAGGCGTCGAAGTCGGTGTAGTTCGACAGCTTCGGGAGGGCGATCACGGCGATGTCTGGCTTGCCGGGGGCGGTGCCATGCAGTTTATCGGAAAGGCTGTCTTCATCCTCTATATCCACATGCAGATAGGGCACGACGCCGAGGACGGGGATGCCGCTTTTTTCCTCCAAAATGCGGATGCCGTCCGCAAACAGCTTCGGGTCGCCGCGGAAGCGGTTGACGATCAGACCCTTGACGAGGGCACGTTCCTCGGGTTCGAGGAGCATGAGGGTGCCCAAGAGCTGTGCGAAGATGCCGCCACGGTCGATGTCGCCGACGAGGAGCACGGGGCTTTTCACTTGCAGGGCGAGACCCATGTTCACGATGTCGTCGGCTTTGAGGTTGAGCTCCACGGGGCTGCCGGCGCCCTCGATGACGAGGATGTCATGCTCCCGGGACAGGCTCTCATAGGCGGCGAGGATCTCGGGGAGGAGAGCTTTTTTCTGGCGGAAGTAGGCGGCGGCTCGCATGTCGCCACGGACTTTGCCGTTCACGATGACCTGGGAGCCGGTGTCGGTGGTGGGTTTCAGGAGCACGGGGTTCATGCGGACATCGGGGGCGATGCCGGCGGCTTCTGCCTGCATCGCCTGCGCTCTGCCCATTTCAAGGCTATCGGCGGTGATGAAGGAGTTGAGCGCCATGTTCTGGGATTTGAACGGGGCAGGGCTGTGTCCGTCCTGTAGGAAGATGCGGCAGAGCGCTGCGGTCAGGAAGCTCTTGCCGGCGTTGGACATGGTGCCTTGGAGCATGAGGGAGTGGGGCATGAGGAGGGCTCCTTTCCGGGAAATTCTGGCTAAGATCGGGCACAGGCGAAAGAAGTGGCACTTTTCTGCAAAAGCGCCACTTTTCTGTCTGGGCAGGATCGTCTATTGCATGGTGACCTGAAAGCTGCCGAGGTAGCGGATCTCCGGATGTGCCGTGGCGGCGGCGATCTGGGCTCCGGTGATGCCGCTTTCGTTTTCGGCCTCGATGATATAGTAATAGCTGCCAAGGGTGCTGCCTTCGGGACGGTCGTGGAGGGCTGTCAGCTCCAGTCCGGCTTCATGCAGATCCACAAGGATGTCATCTATCAGGTCGGCTTTGCAGGTCGCAACAAAGACGGCATTCGTGTGGACGGCGGTGTCTGCTTCACGGGAGAGGACGTAGAAGCGGGTCTTGTTCTCCATCGTGATCTGCACGTTTTCGGCGAGCACTTCAAGCCCGTAGAGGGATGCGGCGCCGGGGGCTGCGATGGCGGCAACAGACTTGTCTCCGGTCTCTGCCACATAGCTTGCGGCTGCGGCAGTGCTGTCCTTCTCCTCCGTGACGGCATCCGGGAGGTGCTCGCTCCGCCATGCGGCGCTCTGGGCGATGCCCTGGGCGTGGGAGCAGACAGTCCTGATGTCCGAAAGCTCCGTACCGGGCAGACCCATGAGCGTCTGGCTGATCGGGAGGACGACTTCGCCTACGACATAGACATCCTCCTGACGGATCAGGGCATCCACATAATTTGTCACGGCGCCGCCGATGGTGTTTTCCTGCGGGATGACGGCATAGTCCGCATTCCCGGCATTGAGTTCGGCAATGGCATCGTCAACGGTCGTCTGCGGGGAAAGGGACGCATCATCATCGAAAAACAATTGGGCTGCTTCCTCGGTATATGCCCCTGCGGGACCGAGGTAGCTGACGGCGGCGTGTTCCTTGATCCGGACGGGCTCGGGGGCGGCGTTGCTGCCGGCCTCCGTTCCGGCACAGCCGGCGCACATGCCTGCCGTACACAGCACCGCTGTGAGCAGGAATGCTGTGCGTCTGAAAAGATGGGTCATCTGTGATTGCTCCTTTGTGCTGCATTACTGGCCGGGGACTTAGCTGTGGAGGGCGTTGCGCAGCGTCATGACGACGGCGCTGCGGCCGGCAAGCTTCAGGACATTGCCGTCACGGGGCACGAGCGCATTGAAGTCGGCGCCGGTGCAGTACGGGACATCGGTATAGAAGGCCGCTGTCCAGCCGCAGCCGATCGGCAGGTCGGGAAGCTGCATGGGAACGGTCTCCCAGTAGGCGTTGATGCCGACAAAGACCATGTCGTCATCGCCGTTGTCATCCCGTCCGGCAAAGAGGATGCCGATGCAGCGGGAATCTTCCTGGAAGCTGTCGTTCCAGGCGATACAGTTGTGGATGCTCACGGACGGGAAGCCCAGCGAGCAGGCGGCTGTTTCACGGCGGAGCACAGGGTGGGCTTTCCGGAAGGCGATGAGATCCCGGACATAGTCATGCACCTCACGGAATTTGTCCAGGCGGCTCCAGTCGAGCCAGGAAATGGCGTTGTCCTGGCAGTAGGCGTTGTTGTTGCCGGACTGGGTGTTGCAAAATTCATCGCCGGAATAGAACATCGCTGCGCCACGGCTGCACAGGAGCGATGTGAAGGCGTTCTTCACCATGCGGATGCGCAGATCATTGACAGCGGGGTCGTCGGTCTCGCCCTCGGCGCCGCAGTTCCAGCTGTGGTTGGCATCCATGCCGTCGAGGTTCATCCAGCCGTTGGCTTCGTTGTGCTTATGGCTGTAGCTATAGACATCCCAGAGCGTGAAGCCGTCATGGCAGGTGAGAAAATTCACGGAGGCGTTATCGCCGCGGATCGCCGGGTCATAGATGTCCCGGGAGCCGGTGATCCGCTGCACGGCGCTCCGTGCCATGCCGGCATCGCCTTTCAGGAAGCAGCGCATATCGTCACGGTAGCGGCCGTTCCATTCTGCCCAGCGGTGCCAGGACGGGAAGCTGCCGACCTGGTAAAGTCCGCCGGCATCCCATGCTTCGGCGATGAGCTTGACCTTGGTCAGAATGGGATCATAGGCGAGCGCCTTGAGCAGCGGGGGCATTTCCATCGGGGCGCCGGATTCGCTTCTGCCCATGATGGAGGCAAGGTCGAAGCGGAAGCCGTCTACACGGTATTCGATCGCCCAGTAGCGCAGGCAGTCGATGATGAACTGCTGTACGACGGGGTGGTTGCAGTTGAAGGTATTGCCGCAGCCGCTGAAATTGAAATAATGCCCGTCGGGGGTGAGCATGTACCAGACGGTGTTGTCCAGACCCTTGAAGGAGAAGACGGGGCCGTCCTCGTTGCCCTCGGAGGTGTGGTTGAACACGACATCGAGGAAGACCTGGATGCCGTTGTCATTGAAGGCACGGACAAGGCGTTTGAGCTCGTCGCCCTCGTGGTTGAACTCCGGCTTGGAGGTGTAGCCTGTATTCGGGGCGAAGAAGCAGGTGGTGTTATAGCCCCAGTAGTTGATGAGCTGTTCGCCGTTGATGATGCGGGAGTCGGCGATCTCATCGAACTCGAACACGGGCATCAGCTCCACGGCGTTGATACCGAGCTCCTTCAGGTAGGGGATCTTTTCGATCACGCCTTCAAACGTGCCCGGACAGAGCACGCCGGAGGAGGGATCCTTGGTGAAGCCACGGACATGCAGCTCATAGATCACCAGATCCGAAAAGGGGATCACGGGCTCGTCATACTTGCCCCAGTCGAACTGGTCGGCGACGATGCGACCATGGTAGGTATCCTGTGTCTTCATGCCCCATTTGCTCTGACCGGTGACGGCACGGGCATAGGGGTCGAGAATGTCACGCTCCTTGTCGAAGAGCAGACCGTTTTTCGGGTCGTTGGGACCGTCAAGGCGGTAGGTGTATTCGACCTCATAGATGTCGATGTCGAAGATCATGATCGACCAGGTGTCGCCGATGCGGTAGTCATCCGGGATGGGGATGACGGCATAGGGCTTTTCTGCCTTGCGGTGGAACAATGCCACGGAACAGGCTGTCGCACGGGAGGAGTGTACCGTGAAATTGACGGCATAGCCCAGTGCGGTGGCGCCGTTCAGCGTGTACAGTCCTGGACGGACGTCGAAGCCCTCGATCGTTTCAACGGGTGTGTAGTGTCTTCTGTGGGGCATGATAGGATCACCTCCGAAATAATAAAGATGCGGGTGCAGGGCGGTCAGGCGAACGCCCCGTCCCCTCTGTCACTTTGTGACACCTCCCCACCCCGTGGGGAGACTTCCCTGCCGAGGAGGGTTTAGGGAGGACGAGCAGCGCTCCCTAAGTCGGCGCAAGCCGACTGCATGGATCGTATTATAAATCAAAGACCTGCTTGATGCTGTCGTAGTGCAGGAAGATGCCTTCGGCGGCGAAGGCTTCGATCTGTGCCTTGTCGGCGAGCATGAAGCCGCTCATTTCGGCGAGCTGCGGGGTGACATCGCTCTCGTCAAAGTCCATGATGAAGCGGTAGATGTCCACAAAGTAGTTGTCGCCCTCGCTCTCTCTGCGGTAGCTGAACAGATAGCCGCCCTCGGCTTCGGAGACATCGAGTCCGGTCTCCTCCAGCACCTCACGGCGGACTGCCTGCTCGGATGTTTCACCGGCTGTGACACCGCCGCCGGAGACCTCCCACCAGCCCGGTGCCCAGTGCTTGTCCATCGCACGGCGGGTGATGAGAAATTTGCCGTCCGGACGGCATACCACGCCGAGGACGGTCAGGTGATAATCGCCCGGCTGCATCGTGAAGTCGTTGCGCTGCATCGTCCTGCCGGTGAGCTGCTTGTTTTCGTCATAAATATCCCAGTATTCCATAGTATTACCTCCGTTTGGTTTAGGGTACCTCTAAAAACGATGTTTTTAGAGGTGGGGTGTGGGGCGAAGCCCCACACCTAAGCCATTTTCCTTTTCGCAGAAAAGGAAAATGGGAGGTTTTTAGAGATGCCCTTTATCTTCTCTCATTGTAGCACAGCGGGGGCGGTTTGTCAAGGCAATGGAGATACGAAAAAGTGCCTTACCACTGGCGGGCAAGGCATTTTTACGTTATGTTTTCTTTTGGCATCGCTGCCTATTCAGCTATTGGACTACATACAACCATCCGATGCTCCGCCTCGCCGTCAATGCTGAACGTACCGCAAGACTTCATCACATAGGCATACTGCTACGACTGTGAAGTTTCGTCAGCGTTCCCGCTCCTCTCGTGAGGAACTGTGTAGCAGGCATCCGGTCGCCCCGATGCTGCTTCTGCTTTTATGATACCACATGCGGACGATTTTGTCAAGCCGTGGATAATGCTTGATTTTTCCATAAAAATGTGCTATAATAATCAGGAATGTTTTTCCGGGAGAGGATGCTGCGTATGCCGAAAAAGAAAAAACGCCCTGCACGGGGGCTGTATATCCTGCTGCTCATTGCCGTATTGGCGATGATGGCGGTCGGGATCGCTCTGGCGCTGCGCAGCGGCAGCAAGGTGCCTGTGCCTGTGCCGGTCGCTACGGCGCCTCCGGTCATGACGACCGCTGCAACGGCGCCGGTCAGGGCGGAGACAACGACTGCCACGACCACGGAGACAGAGACCGAAGCGGTGACGGAGAAGGCGCTCCCGCCGGGGATGGTCTCGGGCATCCGGCTGAGTTTTTACCATGCGACGGTGTATATCGGCGATCCGGCGATCATGCCGCTCGTGCTGATGGAGCCGGAGGATGCCTTTGACAAGTCGGAGCGGTGGGAAAGCTCGGATGAGAGCGTTGCCGTTGTGGATGAGAGCGGGAATATTACCGGCGTCGGGGAGGGGCGCTGTATCGTGCGTGTCACTTCGATGAGCAATCCGGAGGTGTATGCCGAGGTGATCGTGACGGTGGAGCCTGCGCCGGAATACCGCACGACCCCTGCCATGAGCACGCCGTCCCGTGAGACCACCACCATGACGGTGGACGAGATGCGCAAGGACATCAATGTCATCGGGGGCATCACGTATGTACAGGGGGTCATGATCGTCAACAAGACCTATCCTCTGCCGTCGAGCTACAACCCGGGCGGGCTGATCCCGGAGGCGGCACAGGCGTTCTCTGACATGCGGGCGGCGGCTTCGGCGGACGGCATCTATCTCTTCTCGCATTCGGATTACCGTTCGCACTGGAGCCAGGTCTCGATCTACGGCAACTATTGCAGTAAGTACGGCCAGGAGGCGGCTGACCGCTTCTCGGCGAGAGCAGGCTATTCCGAGCATCAGACGGGCATGACGGTGGATGTCAACTGGCCGGGCGATGCGTTCAACGGCACGGCAGAGGCGGAATGGCTTGAAAAGAATTGTGCAAAATACGGCTTCATCATCCGCTATCCGAGGGATAAGGAGGAATACACCGGGTACAAGTATGAGTCCTGGCATATCCGCTATGTCGGCAAGGAATGGGCGGCTGTCATCACGGGCAGCGGGCTCTCGATGGAGGAGTTTTTCAACGTGCCTTCGATATATCCGGAGGGATAACGGACAGCTTTGTCTGGCAGGGAGGAAAGCTATGAAAAAAGCTCTGAAGATCTGTCTGAAGGTACTGGGGGCGATCCTGCTGGTGGATCTTGTTGCCGTCGCAGGATACCTCGCCGGCGTTCACGTTCAAGCCCCTGTACAGCGAGCTGAGCGGTGAGTACCGGACGGCTGTGGTGGAGAAATTCGGCTACGGCAGGAACGATATTGTGGACACGCCCCGTGACTACCAGACGATGGTGGAGGAATGCCGTGCGGCTCTGACGGCGGCGGGCGTGGAAGCGCCGTATATCCTGTGTCCTTACTCGAAATCGGGCATTGATACGATGCTCTGGGTGCAGCAATACCCCGACGAGGTGGAGGCGGTCATCGGCATTGATATGGCATTTCCGGCGCATCTGGAGAAGATGGGTATTGATGCGGAGAAGCTGAAACAGACCACGGCGTTCATGGATCTGGCAAGGACGACGGGGCTCATCCGGGCATTTGTGCCGGACAGTGCCTTCTCATCGGAGCATTCGGCGGAGGAAGTCACCCTTGAACGGGCGATGGTATGCCGGAAATACGGCAACAAGAATGTGAATTATGATGAACTTGTCACGCTGCCGGATGCCTGTGTTCTTGCGGACAGCCAGCCGCTCCCGGATAAGCCGATGCTGCTGTTCCTCACCAACGGCGTTTCGGAGATGGATGCGCAGACATGGCAGGAGATCGCACATGGGTATGCGGATGGGATGACAGATGTGACGTATACGGTGTTCGACTGCTCGCATTATACCATCATTGATAAGGAATCTGCGCAGATGGTACAGGAGATGCGGGAGTTTGTGGAGGGGTTGGAATAACAGAACAGGCAAAGAAGGAGCCTCGGACGGTATGTCCGGGGCTCCGCTGTTTCATGCACGCTCTTGTTGATCTTGCACAATACTTTTTGACGAATTTGGCAAATCACACATCGTGCCCTTGTTTTTTCTGTCAGATCATGCTATAATTATTCTGAATAGTATTCTCCCGGAAAGGGCGGATACTGTCAGATTGGGGAATAGGGGGGCTTGCAGGCTCTCCGCAAAAACTGAACATGGAGGGATTACGATGCGAACATGGAAAAAGCTCGCTGCGTTTGCCTGTGCTGCTGCTGTGATGGTCACAGCCTGCCCTGCATTTGCGGCGCCGGCGCCTGAGCTGACGGTCAGTGCGGCGGATTCCGGCTACGACCCCGACCTCGTGATGCACTACACCACGCAGGCGGGTACGCACAGCACCGACAACGCCTTTGACAACGATGAGTCGTTCTACAAGGCGCTGCCCATCGGCAACGGGCGTATCGGGGCGATGATCTACGGCAACACGCCGACCGAGTGGATCGACCTCAACGAATGTACCGTCTGGAGCGCCGGTCCGGGTTCCAATGACCGGGAGGGCGCTGCGGGCTACCTCAAAGAGGCACAGGGGCTTCTGTCTCAGGGGAAATATACAGAAGCAAGTGACCTTGTCGGCTCCAAGATGATCGGCGGCGGTCAGGCGAAATACCAGAAGGTCGGGATGCTCAAGATCGCATCCGGGCATGAGAATGTGTCCGATTATGCACGGCAGCTCGACATGAACACGGGCGTTGCGACGACGACCTACACCTGCGGCGGCAAGCGCTACAAGCAGGAGAGCTTCGTCAGCCACCCGGATCAGGTCATGGTGACACGCATCTCCTGCGAGACGGCGGGGGGCGTTTCCTGTCAGATCGGCTATGACGGGCTGCTCAACGGCGATGTGGCGATCGACGGCGACACGCTCGTGGCGACCGGTCACGGCGATGACGATTGCTGGACCCGTGGGGCTGTCTACTACTGCTCCCGCACCAAGGTCATCCCGGAGGGCGGCAGCGTTTCTGGCGGCAATGGGCGGATGAATGTCAGCGATGCGGATGCGGTCGTGCTGGTGACTGCCATCCGGACGAATTTCATTGATGCACAGACCTGCAACGGCGACGAGAAGGGCGATTCTGCCAAGGATCTGCAAAGAGTCGAAGGCATGAGCTATGACGAGCTCTTTGAGCGGAGCACCGAGGATTTCAGCTCGATGATGCACCGTGTGGATCTCGATCTCGGCGGCGACAGCGATACGACCAATGCCAAGACCATCCCGACACGCATTGCGGAATTCGGCACGACGAATGATCCCAAGATGGTCGAGACGCTCTACCAGTACGGGCGCTATCTCATGATCTCGGGCTCCCGTGACGGGCAGGCGATGAATTTGCAGGGTATCTGGAACAAGTACTCCGCACCGGCCTGGGGTAGCAAGTCCACCACGAACATCAACTACGAAATGAACTACTGGCCGGCACTGACGACGAACCTTGCGGAGTGCTTTGAGCCGTTTGTCGAAAAGGCAAAGGCACTGACGGTCACGGGACATCAGACTGCCAAGGTGCATTACGGCATCGACGAGGGCTGGGTGCTCCATCATAACACCGACCTCTGGAACCGCACGGGCCCGATCGACGGTGCATGGGGACAATGGCCGACGGGCGGCGCATGGGTATCGAATATGCTCTATGATGCGTACCAGTTCAACCAGGATGAGGACTATCTGATCGACGTTTATCCGGTCATCAAGGGCAGTGCGGCGTTCCTGAATGCGCTCATGATCCCGCAGGAGATCGACGGGCAGACGTATATGGTCATCAGCCCGAGTACATCGCCGGAGCTGGGGCTGCCGGGGTATAAGGATACCTACTGCGCCTACAGCGTGACGATGGACAATGCCATCACACGGGAGCTGTTCACGGATACCATCGAGGCGGCGAAGACCCTCGGGACGGATGCGACCTTCCGGAACGACCTCGAAAGTACGGTCACACAGATCAAGCCCCCGGCTGTCGGACGGTACGGGCAGCTCATGGAGTGGGCGTATGACTGGGATAATCCGAACGAGACGCACCGCCATATCTCGCATATCTATGGTCTGTTCCCGGGCAATGAGTACAGCCCTGCGACCAATTCCGCCATTTCCAATGCCGCTGCTACGGCGCTCGAACACCGCGGCGACGAAGGCACGGGCTGGTCGGAGGCATGGAAGCTCAACTGCTGGGCAAGGCTCGAAGATGGCGAACACGCCTATAACCTTGTGAAGCTCCTCATCTCGCCGGTCAATAAGAGCGGCAGACTGTACGAAAATCTCTGGGATGCGCATCCGCCGTTCCAGATCGACGGCAACTTCGGCTTTACCTCCGGCGTGACGGAGATGCTGCTGCAGAGCCAGAACAACGAGATCTCGCTCCTCCCGGCACTGCCGGCAGTATGGAGCACGGGTCATGTCAACGGTCTGTGCGCAAGAGGCGGCTTCGAGGTCACATCATTAACATGGGAGAACGGCGCTCTGACGGGCGTGACGATCCTGTCGAAAGCCGGCAAGGTCTGCAATGTCCGCAACGGCAGCAGACGCATCAGCTTTGAGACGGAAGCCGGCAAGGAATACCACCTCGACGGCAGACTGCGGCTCACCGAGGATGCCCAGAAGCTCGGCAATATCGCCACCTCCGGCACCGCCGAGGGCGACGCTGCCCTTGCGATCGACGGAAACCCTGCGACTGCATGGGAGCAGTCGGGTATGCGGAGCTTTGCGATGACGGTCGATCTCGGCGAGGAGAAGCAGATCGAGAAGTGGGCGATCAGGTTCGGCGGCACATCCTATGTCAGCGACCTGGCGCTCCAGTGCAGCGCAGACGGCTCTGACTGGACGGATGTGGATGCGCTGTATGGCAATACCAAGAATGCGCTGAACCGGAACATTGATGCAACGGCACGGTATTTCCGCATCTTCATCCAGGCGAAGAGCGCAACGGACAGCGTTTCTGTTGCAGAGCTCGAGCTCTGGGGCGCATCGGATGCGGTGAGCAAGGGCATCAACCCGTATGATCCGCCGATCGAAGCCGAAAACAGCGACGTCATGACCGGCGGCGTCCGTGCGGAGCACAAGGACACGTTCAGCGATGTGGGCTACATCCAGGACGGCGGCGTGTTTGCGTTCTATGACGTGGATTTCAGCCGGGGCGCATCGAAGTGCCATGTGCTGGCATCGAGCGGCGGCGAGGGCGGTTCGCTCAAGCTGCATCTCGGCAGTCCGACCGGTCCTCTGGTCGGCAAGTGCGACATCGCCGTGACGGGCGACTGGGAGGAATTTGAGGAATTTACCTGCGACATCGTCGGCTGCAAGGGCAAGCAGGATCTGTATCTTGTTTGTACGGGCGATGAGGGGTATCTCTTCAACGTGGATAAATTCTGGTTCACGCCGGCTGTCGGCGATGTGACAGCAGACGGAGAGTTCGGCCTGCTCGACCTGATCGCCCTGCAAAAATGGCTCCATCTCGGCACGAGCATGAAGGATCCGGATGCCGCCGATATGAACGGCGACGGGATCATCGACATCTTTGACCTGGCGCTGATGAAGAAGGCGCTGCTGTGATATTGACAAAAAGCCGCCGCCGGGAGGGATCCCGGCGGCGGTGGTTTTTTGGGGGATTTCGCTCGCTGCGGCGAGCGACAAGGGGACGCTGTCCCCT
>JAIKWY010000172.1 GCA_024684395.1 Oscillospiraceae bacterium | reverse complement strand
CACGGAGTCGGACATGGTGAAGTTCTCCACATCGGCTTCGATCGAGAAGGTCTCCGGGATCTCAATGTCGAGGTCGGTCTCATCGAGCCCGAGGCTTTCGGACAGCCCCGGGAAGGCCATGCCGATGACGATGAGCCGTTCGCCGTCAGAGATAACACGGCCGTTTGTGACGGAGACATTCCGGAAGACGTTCGTATCGAGGAGCGCCGTGCTCGCCGTCAGGAACGGCACACAGATGTTGCGGGAGCTGCCGCCCACACGCTGTGCCACAGCGGTGTTGTTGGTGTAGTGCCACTCGATGCGCAGATGCCCGCTCTTGCCCTTGAGAGCATCCGGGGAAACGGTCTGCCCGTCGAGGATGTACTCGACATTGACGGTCACAGGCAGCTCGCCGTCCGACTTGCCCTTGTAATAGATGTCGTTCCCGGCGGCATCCCAGCGCAGGGAAGTGCCCTGTCCGGTGAAGCTTTCGTCACCCTTGACGTTCTCGATGTTCGTCAGGGAGGAGACATCCGTCAGACCCGGGAGCGCACCGGGGTTTTTCAGCCAGTCGCTCACGATGACATCCCGCACACCGGCGCTGTTGTTGCAGAGGACATAGACCGTCTCGTCCTTGAAGGGCTTCCCGGCGGCAGGCTTCCGCTCCTCGGATGCGGCTTCGGTGGTCTCCTCTGCAGGCTGTGTCTCTTCGGCAGTCTCAGTATGTGTCACAGCGGCGGCATCTCTATGGCGATAGGCAAAGGCACCGGTCGCACCGGCGGAAACGGCAACAGCCAGCAGGCTTGCAAGGATCTTCTGGTATTTTTTCATGATAACGCACTCCTTTCGATCGAAAAAGCGGGTTAAGGGTGTGCAACACCCTTAAAAACCATCCCTCCCCTATAGGGAGAGGTGCCGCCGAACGGCGGCGGAGGGGGCGGGTTTACAGTGTTTTCGCACTGTTATGCATCCCATAATTGAGCTTTCTATTATTGGGTGTGGGCTTCGGGAACCCAGCGCTGGTTCTGCAAATGAGCGGATCAAAGAGCAAAAACAGCGACGGCAGCACGGTCAGCACGACGAGCATCGAGATGACGGCACCTCTTGCGAGGAGCATACACAGCGAGGAGATCATGCCGATCTTCGAGATGACTGCCACGCCGATGGTGGCGGCGAAGAAGCCCATTGCCGAGACTATGACGGATTTCATGGAGGTCGCCAGTGCGATGCCGACTGCCTCGTGTTTGTCCTTGCCGGCGGCACGTTCGGTCTTGTAGCGGGTCGTCATGAGGATGGCATAATCCACGGTCGCACCGAGCTGGATCGTGCCGATGACAACGGAAGCGATGAACGGCAGCGTGTCGTTCAGGTAGTAGGAAACGCCGAGGTTGAGCATGATGGCAAGCTCGATGACCGATACCAGGATGACCGGCAGCGTGACCGAGCGGAACGTGAATGCGATGATGAGGAAGATGACGGCGATCGAGAGGATGCTGACGACCTTGAAGTCATGCGCTGTGATCTCGATCAGATCCTTCGTTGCCGGTGCTTCGCCGATGAGCAGACCGTCGGCGTCATATTTCTTGACGATGCTGTTCAGGCGTGCGACCTGTTCGTTGACCTCATCGGAAGCGACCTTGTATTCCGAGCCGATCATCATGAGCTGATAGTCGCCGCTGCTGAGGGCGGTCTTGATGCGCTCGGGAACGACCTCATCCGGGATGGCTGTGCCGACCAGAGAATGATAGCTCAGCGTGAATGCCACGCCCTTGACATCCTTCATCTCTTCGAGCATCTTCTCGCAGGTCTTGGCATCCATCGAAGCATCGACCAGCAGCATGTGGGTGCTGTTCATGTTGTACTGCTCCGAGAGCTTCTCATTGGCGACAACGCTGTCGAGGGTGGCAGGAAGGGTGCTGTCGAGGTTGTAGTAGACATTGTAGCTGCCGTTGCCGTAGACAGCCGGGAAGAGGAGCACCACGCCGATTGTCAGGAACAGTGCGAAGTGCTTGGTGATGAAGGCAGGGAGCTTGTGGAACTCCGGGAGCAGATCCCGGTGGGAGGTCCTGGTGAGCGCCTTGTCGAAGACGAGGATCATCGCCGGGAGGACGGTCACGCAGGCGACCACGCCAAAGATGACGCCCTTTGCCATGACGATGCCGAGGTCAAGCCCGAGCGTGAAGCTCATGAAGCACATTGCCAGGAAGCCCGCCACGGTCGTGAACGAGGAGCTTACGACCGAGGAGACGGTCATGGCAATGGCATGTGCCATCGCTTCGCCGGGGTCAGTGAAGTGCTGCTTCTGCTCCTTGTAGCTGTGCCAGAGGAAGATGGAATAGTCCATCGTCACGCCGAGTTGCAGCACCAGACAGAGCGCCTGTGTCAGGAAGGAGATCTCGCCGAAGAAGAAGTTCGTGCCGAGGTTCCAGATGATCGCCAAGCCGATGCCGAGCATGAAGAACACCGGGATGAGGAAGGAGTCCATCGTCAGTGCTAAGATCAGGCTCGTCAGGATGACGGCGATGAGCGCATAGCCGACGGTCTCACTGTCGGAGAGGTGCTTCATGTCGGTGGTGATGGCGCTCATACCGGAGATGAAGCACTGCTCGCCGGTCACTTCCCGCATCTTGTCGATGGCGTTCATGGTGGAGTCGGCGGAGGTCGTGTCCTCGAAGAACACGAGCATCAGTGTGGAATCTCCGGCATTGAAGAAGTCATAGACCTTCTGGGGGAGGATCTCCTTGGGGACGGAGATGTCGGCGAGGGAGTCATACCAGAGCACCTCCGCCACGCCGTCCACGGCTTCGAGCTTTTCGTGAACCTTGGCGACGTCCTTGTCGGGCATACCCTCGATCATGACGAAGGAGAAGCCGCCCTTGCCGAACTCCTCTTTCAGGATGTCCTGCCCCTGCATCGTTTCGAGATCCGAGGGGAGGTAGGAAAGAATGTCGTAGTTGACACGGGTGTTGAGATAGCCGAAGGTCGCCGGTACGATCAGCGCCAGACCTAAAAGGAGGATCAGGAGCTTGTGCTTGACGACCCATTCTCCGAATTTCAGCATAGTATCAGTTCCTTTCTTTCGGGCAGTGCTGCCCTGATTTGGTTTCTGCATACAGTATATTACAAAAATGACCGTTAGTCAATATCTTTTGGAAAGAAAATTGACCGACGGTCATATTTTCGGAGAAGCGCACAAAAAATGCGTTCAAAATTTATGACCATTGGTCATTTATTCGTCCTTGACAGATGTTTGGGATTCTTGTATAATAAGAGTAAGGACTGTGACTGCGGCGCGGGTGCCGGATCGTATCCTTTGAGAAATCGTTGCTTGTCGGAGGGTTCATTATGGATCAATACGAGTATAAAGTGGTCGTGTATGATACAAAAGGAATGTTGGGCGGATGTGTTGAGTCAGATCAGCTTGAAAAACAGCTCAATCTTCTTGGCCATGACGGATGGGAGCTGGTAAGCTGTACTTCTACAAGCCAGAGTTATGGTTCATCCAGAAGCATCGTTTGTATCTTCAAGCGAAAGAAGAACAGCTGAATTCTGTTGCATGAAGCACAAGGAAACTGCATTGGAGCAGCTTCGCTGCGGTGGAGTAAACTGCCAGCGGGGGTTCCCCGCATCCGGGAGGTGTCACAATGGGAAAACTTGAGATCAACAAGCGCCTGAAAGAGAGCACGCTGCTCAACACGGCGTTTGAGCATTTCACCACCAAGGGCTTCAGCAAGACCTCGATCTCGGACATCGTCGCCAGCGCCGGCGTGGCGAAGGGGACGTTCTATCTGTACTTCAAGGACAAGTACGACATCCGCAACAAGCTGATCTCCCACAAATCGAGCCAGCTTTTCCGGACGGCTGTCAGCACGCTCGAGCGGTCGCCGGACTGGGAGACGCTGTGTATCGAGGAGAAGATCGTGCGCGTCATCGACAATATCATCGAGCAGCTCAATGCCAACCAGGCGCTGCTGAATTTCATCTCCAAGAACCTGAGCTGGGGGCTGTTCAAGAATGCCCTGACCTCGCCCGTGCTCGAGGACGATGTCAATTTCGCCGATGTGTATGAGCAGATGCTGGAAGACTCGCCGTATATGTTCCGTGATCCGGAGACGATGCTCTTTCTTATCATCGAGCTGGTGTCGGGGGCGTGCTATTCGGCGATCCTCTACCAGGAGCCGTGCAGCCTGGAACAGCTGAAACCGGATCTCTACGGGACGATCCGGCTCATCATCCGCAGCCACCAGGGCGAGCTCAAACCCGGCAGAAGTGCATGAATGGCAGGGAACTGCCCATCAGAAAAGATCCCCTTTCCGCAGCAGAAAGGGGATCTTTTGGCATATCAGGTGTTTTGGGGAGGAACGATCCGGGAGGACAGCAGGTCATACAGCAGGACGTATCCGAGCCCGCACAGGCTGCCGGCGGATACATCGCTCAGGTAATGCGCACCGAGCACCATGCGGGAAAACGCGATCGGCAGGATCAGGAGGAGCGCTGTCCATTGCAGCAGACGTTCCTTGCCTTGCAGCTTCGGCAGCACGAGTGAAAATGCCGGAAGGATCACGAGGTTGAGCACGGCATCGAGGGCGTGACCGCTGAAAAACGAGCGCAGGGCGTCGCTTTTGAGACTATAGGTATCCATATAGAAGGCGGCATTTTGCAAGGGCTGGTACCACGGCAGGAAGCCCAGACCGTCATAGCCGAGCAGTGTGATGCGGAAGCGCGGCCGGCTCCAGAGCCCGGTGAGGAGCAAGTGGGCGAAAAAGGTCAGCGTCATGAGCCCGAGCAGCAGGATCAGCTTCCGGACGGCAGCCGGATCACCGCGCCGTCCGTTCAGGAGCATGCCGAGGAACAGCAGTGGATAGAAACCGATCAGCCCTATGAGGATGCATTGCGGGAAGGTGAATGCCACCTCCGGGAACAGCAGCCCGATGACGGAGTCGCTGGTCAGCGCCGCCGCACCCAAAACAGCCGTGGACAGCCCGAGATAGCAGCAGATCACGACGCTCAGGATGCGCTTTGTCCGGCTTTGGGCCAAGTGCATGAGCTGCCGGCAGAGCCCGCCGGTCAGGAATTCAAACGAGCCGAAAAACAGATAGACCCCTGCTACAGAAAAGGCCAGCGCAGCGGGGTCATTCAGGCGATAGACAGCCTGCGCGGCCGGCAGATCGTACACGCTCCCGCCGGCGAACAGGACGCCTGCCAGCACGGCGGTCACAACGTAGGCTGTGCGCTTCGCAGCGGCGCTCACGGCGTGCCTCCGGTGAGGAATTGCGCCGTCTTTTGCATCACATCCTGCAAAACTGCAAGATTCTGCATCACGTCACCGCTTTCGAGCGAGTGGTTGCAGTCCGGATAGAGATGCAGCGGGACAAAACATCCGGCTGCACGCTGCTGCAAGGCATCCACATCCGACCACGGGTCTGCTTCCCCGAGGAAGGCGATGCAGGTGCCGGCTTCCGGCGCAAAAGTAAAGCTTCCTGTCAGCGGTGTGTACCAGATCTGGCGCACGGTTCTGCCGCATTCCCGGGCAAAAGCGCCCGCTGCGATCGTGCCGATGCTCTTGCCGATGAGCACGACCTCACTGTACTGCGCAAGATCTGCGGCGCTGAGTTGTTCCTTGCTCTGCTGCACGGCAAGCTCTGCCGCTGTGCGCATCATTTCCGCATTGCCCCGGAGCTTCCGGGGCATATCGTGAAAGCTGACAGCCATGCTCTCATAGCCGTACTGTCCCGTTAATTTCGCCGCATAATAGAGCAGCGGTTTGTCCTTGTGATAGCCCATGCCGGGGAAGAGGACTGCGAGCTTCTTGTCCATGATGACCTCCTTGTGTGACGGATCGTTCTTACTCTATTGTAGCGGGTTTTGGGGAAGATGTCAAGCGGGAATATTGGTGAAGTGTCCACGGAGATCATTTTTGTAGGTTCAGCAAATAGGAAAAGCATTCTTCCCCCCTCCCAAGGGAGGGGGCTATTTCGCAGGGGGCTGCGCCCCCTGTACCCGCATTTTGTGAAAATTTGTCTCGTGTTGGCAAAATACCACGGAGATCATTTTTGAGAAAAAGCGGGTCTGAGGGTGCGCAGCACCCTCCCAAATCCTCCCTCGCTTGTGGCGGAGGGGGCGGCTTACAGGAGATTTATTCTAAATGGATGACCTGTCCGGTTTGGACATTCCCAAGTGCAAATCGCTGCCCTCTTGCAATCTTTCTTCCTTTGTGCTATAATCATACATAGTAAAATACTATGAAAAGAGGAAACACCATTGAACGGTTGGCTTATCCAGGGGATCGGCTTCGTGGCGGTCGCCGTGTTCATCCTGTCCTATCAGATCAGATCGAACCGCTGGCTGTTTTTGTTGCAGCTTATCGGCTCGGCATTGTTCTGCCTGCAATTCTACCTGCTCGATGCAAAAAGCGGCTGTCTGAGCCTTGCTGTGAACATCCTCCGCAATGCGCTGATGATGAAATACAACGACTGGAAATGGGTGCAGCAGAAGTGGTGCCCGGTCGTGATCGCACTGTTGTTCACGGGCGTTCTGCTGCTGACGTGGAACGGTCCGGTCAGTCTGCTGGCATTTGCCGCATCGGTGTCAAGCACCTTTGCCTACTGGACGAACAGCCCCCGGAAGATCCGCATGGTGAACCTCGTTTGTGCATCCCCGTGCTGGCTCGTTTACGATGTCCTCGTCTTCTCGCTCGGCGGCATCGTCAGCGAGAGCATCACCATCGTATCCATCCTCGTGTCCTTCCTCCGGTTCGGCTGGAAGGGTCTGGAGAAGGACAGCGCCTCATGAGAAGCCCGTTGTCCCGCCGATCTACATCTATGAAAAAGTCGCCTGCCGGGCGACCTTTTCTTTTCTGATCTGTGGTAGAATAGAATCACAGAAGAAAACCACACCCCAAGCTTTAAGGAGGTCATCACTATGAACGCACAGAACAACATCACCGAAATGGTATTCATCCTCGACCGCAGCGGCTCGATGGGCGGTCTGGAGAGCGACACGATCGGCGGCTTCAACGCCATGATCGGGAAGCAGAAGAAGGAGGAGGGCAAGGCATATGTCACGACCGTCCTTTTCGACAACGAGTACGAGCTGCTCCACGACCGTGTGGATCTCCTCGCAGTACCGAAGATGACGGACAAGGACTACACCGTCCGGGGCTGCACGGCGCTGCTCGATGCGGTCGGCAGGACCATCCGCCACATCGAGGACATCCACAAGTACATCCGCAAGGAGGATGTCCCGGCGCATACGATCTTCGTTATCACCACGGACGGACTGGAAAATGCCAGCCACAAGTACAACTATGCCGCCGTCAAGGAGATGATCGAGGGCAAGAAGAAGCAGGGCTGGGAGTTCCTGTTCATCGGTGCGAACATCGACGCCGCCGCAGAGGCTGCCAAGATGGGCATCTCCCGTGACAACGCCGCCAACTATGCCGCCGATGAATGCGGTACGAGCGTGGTGTTTGAAGCGCTCGCTGCTCCGCTGAGCTCCATGCGCCGGATGGGCAAGGTCAATGCAGCCTGGTCGGCAAGCATCGAGGCGGATAAGAAGCGCCGCAACAAGTAAGACATCCGCCGTTCCACTTTACAGCAGAAATTCCCCCGTACCGAAAAAGTACGGGGGAATTGCAATGTGGGTGCATGTCATCAGCCTGCGTCCTCGAAGACCTCGCCGTCCACGATGCGGACGGTGCGCTCTGCCCATTTGGCAACGTTCAGGTCGTGGGTGATCATCACGATGGTATTGCCCATCTCGTGCAGCTTCGTGAACAGACGGAGCACTTCTGCGCCGCTGTTCTGGTCAAGGGCGCCGGTCGGCTCATCCGCTAAGAGCAGCGAGGGCTTGCTGCACAGCGCTCGTGCGATGGCAACTCTCTGGCGCTGACCGCCGGACAGCTCCGAGGGCTTGTGCTGCAAACGCTCCGCAAGCCCGAGCATCTCCACGACCTCCTGGCATTCCTTTTCAGCCGTCTTCCGATCCTCGCCCCGCATCAGCAGCGGCATGATGATGTTCTGCATCACCGTGTAGGTCGGGATCAGGTGGTAGTTCTGGAAGATGAAGCCGATCTGCTCGTTGCGGATCTTGACGAGATCCCGCTCCTTCGCTTCATGGATCGGGATGCCGTTGAGGAGGTAGGTGCCGCTGTCGAAGCTGTCCATGCAGCCGATGATGTTCATCAGTGTGGACTTACCGGAGCCGGAC
This sequence comes from Oscillospiraceae bacterium, assembly GCA_024684395.1. GTDB lineage: Bacteria > Bacillota > Clostridia > Oscillospirales > Ruminococcaceae > UBA3855. The sequence continues at coordinate 34,395 of JAIKWY010000172.1, read as the reverse complement.
GGTCCGAGGATCGCCGTAAATTCGCCCTTGTTTACGGAAAAGTCCACGCTTTTCAGGACGTTCAGCGTCTCGCCGCCCATCTGGTAGCTCTTGCAGATCCCCTGCATGGAAATGATCTGTTCCGACATTGCTTATTCCTCCATGATCCAGACGGCTGTCACCGTCTCGTTGCCGTCCTTGTCAACGGCGATGCTGCACTTGATGATGTCGCCCGCCGCCAGCACGGAGAAGTCTGTCTCCACGCCCTGTGCCGTCGTCACAGAAGTGCCGACCGGGATGCGGACTTCCTTTTCCTCGTCCGTGATGTTGTACTTGCTGCTGCCGCCGGGACGCTTGCCGCCGAACTTGCTCGGGTCAAAGCCCTCGGGCAGGTTCTCGGGGTCGAAGCTTTCCGGCATCTCGCCGTTGTCAGGGCGGGAGAAACCCTCCGGCTTTTCACCGTCCTTGAACTTGGAGGGATCAAAGCCCTCCGGCAGGTTCTCGGGGTCAAAGCCCTCCGGCATCTCGCCGTTCTCCGGACGCTCGGGGCGCTCCCCCTTATCCGGGCGGGAGAAGCCCTCCGGCTTTTCGCCCTTGAAATCGGGGCGCTTGCCGGAGTCCTTTCCCTCCGCAGGCGCATCCTCCGCCTGCGCATCATCCTGTGCCTCTTCCTCGTTATACTCTGCCACACGGATCACAATATCGTTGCCGGAGATGGATTCGATCTGTCCGTAGATACAGTTGTCCTCAGCCGCCTCGGCGGATTTTCCGCAGGCGGTGGCGGAAATGAGCATGGCACCGAGCAGTGCCAGTGCGATCAGTTTCTTCATTGCAAAAACACCCTTTCTCATAGTTATTCACTTGCCAGCGCTTCTACCGGAACGAGCTTGGATGCCTTCCATGCCGGATAGAAGCCGAATACCGTACCGGTCACGAGCGAGAAGCAGAGTGCCAGTACTGCGCCCGTCACGGACATTTCCATGCGGATGCTGAAGGTGGAGATGACCGGGCTCACCAGGAAGCTCACCAGTACGCCGAGCACGCCGCCGATCATGCTGATGCAGCAGGCTTCGAGCAGGAATTCCAGCAGGATGTCCTTGCGGGAACCGCCGATGGCTTTCAGGATGCCGATCTCCTTGGTACGCTCCTTGACGGAGACGAACAGCACGTTCATGATGCCGATGCCGCCGATGACGAACACGATGGATGCCATAGCGATCAGCATGAGGGTCAGAGTCTCGTTGGACTTGTTGGCTGCCTCCATCTTGCTGCCGGCGTCGGAGATGGTGAACTCCGCATCCGGATAGCTCGATGCCAGCACAGCCTTGACATTCTCGATCACGGTCTGGATGTCGTTCACATCCGCTGCGATCACGGTGATGGTCGGGCTGATGTCGGATCCGGTCAGGTACTTGATGCCGGTCGCATAGGGGATGAAGATGGCTTCATCGGCGCTGATGCCGGCTTCCACAGTGCCCTGCTCGGCAAGGACGCCTGCCACGGTGTAGGGGCGGTCGTCGATGTAGACCAGACTGTCATAGGCATCCTCGGGGCTGCCGAAAATGGCTTTTGCAGCGCTGTAGCCGAGGACACAGACCTTGGACTTGTTCTCGTTGTCGGCGTCGGTCAGGTATTCGCCGAACAGCAGGCTCAGATTGCTCAGATCCGCATAGTCGGAGAGTGTGCCGGCAACGGTGTAGGACTCTGTTTCCTCGATGTTTCCGCCGTAGATGTCCTGCTTGGTCGTGTAGGAGATGGTCGTCTCGCTCAGACCCGGGACATAGGTCGCAAGGTCGTCCATGTCGTCGGTCGTGAGCGTGATCTTCTGGGTGTTCTTGGTCTCACCATCGCCGCCGAACATGCCGCCGAACATCTCCCCGAAGCCGGAGAAGAAGCCGCTGCGCCCGCTGATCTCGCCGGAACCGCGTTCCGGTCTTTCACCGCCGGAGGGCGGGATGAAATCGCCGCCGGAGGGAGGAGTGAAGTTCCCGCCGGAGAAGTCCGGCATGTTGCCGCCGCCGGGGAAGGACATCCCTTCTCCGCCGCCGCCGAAGGAAAAGCCGGAGGACTGTGCCTGTTCATAGCTGATGTCGATGGCACCGGCATTGAGGTTGCGGAACTGCTCCGCCACATCTGCCTTGCCGCCGCGTCCGATCGCAATGACGATGACGATGGTCGCAGCGCCCACGATGATGCCGATCGAGGTCAGCAATACTTTGAATTTATTCTGCGTCAGATTCAGTCTGACCAGATGCAGGATCTCTGAAAACCGCATATCAGTTCACCTTACCCTTGATGAGCAGTGTATCACCCTCGGAAACGCCCTCGATCTCGGCAACGCTGCCGTTCGAGAAGCCGATCTTGACCGGTACCTGTTCCTCGGCGCCGTCTGCATTCTTCCGGAGCACGTAGCAGCTTGTGCCTTCGGTCGTGACAGCCTTGGTCGTCACATAGAGCACATCCTGCACCTGCTTGGTGATGAAGGTCACATTCGCCGTCATGCCGGTGAGCAGCGTCTCGGGGATGCTGGTCACAACGACCGTTACCGGATAGCTGACCGTTGCGGAATTGCCGCTCGAAGAGGACGAGCCGATCTTGGAGACATAGCCGCTGTAGGTCTCGCCCGGGTAGGACAGGAAGCTGATGTCTACGGTGTCATCGAGGTGAACGGCTGCGATGTCATCCTCGGTGACGTTCACGGTCACGGTGATGCTCTCGGCATCGGCAAAGGATGCGATCGCCGTATCTGCCGTCAGGGTGTCGCCGGAGGCATAGCCAACGGAGGTGATGGTGCCGCTGTAGGCTGCACGGATGCTGCCGTCTGCGATGTAGTCCTCGAATGCTTCGAGATCGGCCTTTGCCGCTGCCACGGCGTCCTCTGCCTCCTCGGAGGAGGTGCCGACGTCGTTGACTGCCACATCGTAGAGCGCCTGTGCATTGTCGTAGTACATCAGGGCTTCCTCGTAGGTCTGCTTGGCGGCGAGCTCATCGGTGGTGCGGCTGCTCTTGGCAGAGGCAAGCTGCGATTTTGCGGAATCGAGCTGCGTCTGGAGCTGGGAGCGCTGCTTGTCATCGGTGCAGGCGGAGATCTGGCTGTTCAGGTCGCTGATCTGACTGTTCAGATCGTTGATGTTCTGTGCGATCTCATTCATTGCCGCATCATAGGTCGCCTTGGCGTTATTGCCCTCGGTGATGCGGGTGTCATATTCATACTGTGCAGAGAGGAGCGTTTCGCTCTCCTCGATCTGTGCCTGTTTCAGGGCAAGCTCTGCATCGGTGACAGCCTTGGTCAGGAGCTCTCGTGCCTCGTCGATGCTCTCCTGTGTGATGGTCATCAGGACATCGCCTTCCTTGACGGACTGTCCCTCTGTGATGCATACCGCATCGACCACAAGTGCCACGGAGCCGGACTCGGAGCTGGTGGAGACGCTGGTGGAGCCCATGCCGCCGCCCATGCTCATGCCGCCCATACCGCCCGGCATACTCATGCCCATGCCGCTGCTCATACCGCCGGACTGGGAGCCGCTCTCCACGGAAGCGGAAACGCTGGTGGAGGTGAGCGTCAGGTCGTAGGTCTGTTCGAGGGATTCCACGCTGACGGCGGCGCTCTCGGTCACGCCTGCGGTCACGCTGCCCTTCTCCACAGTGACCTCCTTGACGATGTCGGAGGCTGTGGTCTTTACCGTTTTATTCTGATAGATATTGAAGCCGAGTGCTGCGCCGCCCACAATGGCAAGCGCTGCGATCCCTGCGATCCATTTCTTCATAGCAATCATTCCCTTCCGCGGGGAGCCCCCGCTGGCAGACGCACGCCGAAGCTGTTCCGGCGTCAGGTTGCTTCATGCGCTGCTTGTTATTTTGTTCTATCAAAGTTTCCAAAGTCAGGTCTATTGTTCGGATCAAAGCCCTCCGGCATCTCGCCGTTGAAGTCCGGTCTTCTGCTGCCACGTTCCGGGGCTTCGCCGTCTGTATCGCCGCCGCTGAAATCCTTGAAGTCGCCGCTGTTCAGGTCGCCGGCATTGAAGTAGACGTTGACGGACTGCCCGTAGTACAGACCGCTGTTGGCAGCCGCCGTCACGGTGACGTTGAAGCGCACATCCGCAAGGCTCGTGGAGGTGCCGGCTGTGATGGAGGTGATCGTGCCGTTTGTGATGCCTGTCTCGGAGGAGTAGATCATCACGCTGTCGCCGATGGCAACGGCAGTCACATCGTTCTGGTCGAGCTCAACGGTCACGGCGTAGCTTTCCTCATCTACATAATAAGCATACGGCGAGGAAACATCCACCGAGCGGTTCGCCTTGGTGCTCAGGGAGTAGATCGTGCCGTCCTGCTGTGCGCAGATGCAGCCGTCAGTCAGAAGCTCCTCGAAGATGCGGAGGTTTTCTTCCGCCGTGTCGTAGCTTTCCTGTGCCTCGGCAAGCTCCTCATCGAGGGTCGCACAGGTGATCTCGTAATGATACTCTGCATTCTCGCAGGACGCCTTGTCGGTGTTCAGCGTGTTCAGCAGAGCGAGCTTATCGGTATCGTAGGAGGCTTTCAGGGAATTGTAGCTGGAGCGCAGCTTGCTCAGATTGCTCTTTGCCTTGGAGAGCGTGGAGTTCAGCGAGGAGATCTCCTGGTTGAGCGAGGTGATGCTGCTCTGGAGCTCCTTGATCTGGGAGCTGTATTCCGACTGCTTCTGGGAAAGGCTCTCGTATTCGCTTTTGGCATTGCGGTAGTCGCTCTCGGTCTGGCTGAGCCGCTCCTGACAGGCGGTATAATCCGCATAGGCTTCGTCATAGAGCGCTTTCAGGGCTTCGTTCTGTGTGTCCTCCTCTGCCGATGCCGTGGCGAGGGTCATGCCGCCAAAGGAAGGCATCCCGCCCACCGGCATGTTCCCGTCGAAGGACGGCATATCGCCGCCTTCGGGCATATTGTCCGGCATCCCGGAGAAGTCGCCGTCCTGTGCGGGGGCGTCATTTCCGGCGGGAGCAGTCTGCTCCTGTGCTGTGTTCGCCTGTGTCAGCGTGATGCCGGAGACATCCATGCCGAGCGCCTTGCCGATGTAGCGTACCGCACCGGCGGCTGCATTGTATTCCGCAGCGGCATTGCTGTAGCTCTCGGAGGCGGCGGTGTAGGCAGACTTGGCGTTGTTCACCTGTTCCTGCATGGCGTTCTTCTCGGACTGGAGGCTGTCGAGCTGCGACTGCTTGCTGCTTACCTCGTTCTGCTTCGAGGAGACCTGGGACGGCGTGTTGTTCACAGTGTCCTGGGCATCCTGGTATTCGCTGTAGGCGCTTTGCAGCTCGCTGTCGAGCTGTGCGATGCCGGTCTCATAATCCGTCTGTGCGGTGTTGCCGAGCAGCAGCTCCGACTGGTAGAGCGCATATGCCTCATTCTTATCGACTTCATAGGAAAGCTGCTGTTCGAGCAGCTCCTTCTCGGCGGTCTGGAGCTCGGCGCGGAGCGTCTTTTCCGCCTTAGTGAGGCTGTCCTCGGTGATCCGGTACAGCGCCGTGCCCTCTGTCACGGTGTCGCCGGATTCCACCAGCACTTCCTCCACCGTCAGGCGCACGGAGGTACCGGACAAGCCGAGCGTATCGCTCAATTGTGCGGAGGATACGGTGCCGCCGGCGCTGATCGTGGTATCAGTTGTTTTTTCTATGCGCTGCTCCGTTTCCGGGACAGCCTGTGCATTGGCACGGGAGCGGAATCCGAAGGCTGCCGCTGTTCCGCCAGCCACAAGCACCACTGCGCAGATCGCAGCGATCGTCCGCTTCCGCAGGTGTTTTTCTTGCTTCATAAGCGCCACTTCCTTTTCAGGGGAGTCATTTCCGTGTTCGGTTCTGTTATGATGATACCATACGAGACTAAATTCACACTAAAGTTTTTGTGTTGTCTCTATGAAAATATCCACAGTGAGAACGCATCGGATTATCATACAGTTTTCACATAACCCACATTCTGTATAAAAACAGGCATGGTATGCTTATTCTGGATCACTCTAAAAACTGTGTTTTCAGAGCCGGGGCGTGGGGCGGAGCCCCGCACCTTAGCCATTTTCCGTTTTCAGAATATGGTAAGGTCTTTGACATGCCCTCTACGGACAAGTTCAACCGAAAGGATGTGCAGCACCATGAAACTCCTGATCGCTGAGGACGATGCACGGCTGCTGAAATCGTTGATCCATATTTTTGAGCGCAACCGTTTTTTAGTGGATGGTGTGACGAACGGCACGGATGCGCTTGCCTATGCCAAGTCCAACCAATATGACGGCATGATCCTGGACATCATGATGCCCGGGATGGACGGTCTCGAAGTGCTCCGGCAGCTGCGGGCTTCCGGTGTGACGGCACCTGCCATGTTCCTGACTGCCCGCACGGAGGTCTACCAGCGGGTGGAGGGGCTCGATGCCGGGGCGGATGATTATCTCGCCAAGCCGTTTTCCACCACGGAGCTACTTGCACGGGTGCGTGCCATGCTCCGGCGCAAGGACACCTATGTGCCCGATTTGCTCCAATGCTGCGGGATGCAGCTTGACCGCTCGACCTATGAGCTGTCCTGCGGCGATGCCGTGCAGGCGCTGAGTGCCAAGGAGTTTCAGATCGCCGCGTTGCTGATGGAGCGCCCCGGCACGATCCTTTCCACGGATCAGCTGGTCGCTCACGCTTGGGGCTATGATGCGGATGTGGACACGAGCGTGGTCTGGGTTCACATCTCCAACCTGCGAAAAAAACTCAATGCGATCGGGGCAAAGGCGGAGATCCGCTTTGTCCGGAATGCGGGCTATATACTGGAGGGAACGCCATGATCTACCGGCTGCGAAGGCGCTTTATCCTGATCTGTACGGGTTCGCTGTTGGCGGTCTTTCTCATCATGATGGCGGCGATCCAGGTGACACATTCCATCCGCCAGAATAAGCAGCTCGATGTGCTTGCCGACATCCTTTCCGAAAACGGCGGCAGCTTCCCGAAGCCGTCACCGAAGGGCGGGCGCCGTTCGCCGGAGCAGCCCGATTTCATCAACGCCGAAACGCCGTTCACGACACGGTTCTATCTGGTCACGGTCGAAGCGGACGGTACCATGCAGTGCGACACGGAGCATGTGTCCGATGTCTCCGAGGATGAGGCGGCACGCAGCGCAGCCGAAGTCCTGCGCAAAGCCAAGGAACGTGGCTGGTACGGCGACTATCGCTACAAGCTGTATGAAGCGGACGGCACGCAGCGGGTCATTTTCATCAGCGGCAAGATGGAGCGCACCGCTTCCCGGGGCTTCATGCAGTCCATCCTGATCGTGTTCGGTGCGTGCAGTTTAGCGGTGCTGGGGCTCATCATCGTACTGTCGAGGTTCGCTGTGAAGTCGGCTGCGGAGAGCTATGAGAAGCAGAAGCAGTTCGTCACCGATGCGAATCATGAGCTGAAAACGCCCCTCACGCTCATTCTCACAAATGTGGACATTGCCGAATCGGAGCTCGGACAGAACGAATGGCTCGACGACATCCGCACAGAGGGCGAGCGCATGAGCAAGCTCGTGAACCGTCTCGTGACGCTCTCCCGGATGGATGAGGAGCAGAAGCTCGGCGGGCAGGCGGAATTTGACCTCTCGGCGGCTGTCAGCGAGACCGTCGGGGAGTTTTCCGAGCTGGCGTCGATGTGCGGCAAGGAGCTGACATCCGACATCGACCCGGGCATCCGCTATTGCGGCAATGAAGCCGAGATCCGGCAGCTTGCGGCGATCTTGCTCGACAATGCGGTGAAATACTGCGACCCCGGCGGCAGCATCCATGCGGAGCTCCGGCAGAAAAAACACCCCGTGCTCACCGTTACCAACTCCTGCCAGAATGTGGACAGCATCCGGCTCGACCGGCTGTTTGACCGCTTCTACCGGGAGGACACCGCCCGCACGGCGGGTTCGGGCTTCGGTATCGGGCTTTCCATTGCGCAGTCTGTGGCAGGACGGCACAAGGGGAGCATCCGTGCCGTCAAGACCGCCCCCGGCGAGATCGGCTTTGTGGTGAAGCTATGACAAAGAACGCAGTGCATCCGGCGATGCACTGCGTTTTTTATGCACAGGTGCAGAAGATTTGCCGTCTGCCCGGCAATATCACCAAGGCAGAAGCAGAAAGATTGTGCGCTGTGACAAAAAGCATGTAACAATTGTTAATAATAGCTGCGTTTTATTGCAATTTATTGTGAGATGTAGTATAATTTGTGGTATGAAGCAGCACCGATCCGCTCCCGCTGACCGTCCTGCACAGCAAAACGCATCCGCACGAGAGGAGGAGATCCTATGAAAAAATGTGAGACCTGCCCGTATAAGCTGGGTGTCATCAAGTGTGTGCGTGATCCCTGTATCGAATGCAGGGCGAGCGGCAGGAAAGACCATCCGTTCACGTATCTCACGCCGAAGCAGGATCACTGCTATAAGTGCGGAGGAAAGAGCATTGTGAACGGAAAATGCCTCGCCTGCGGTGCCAAGCAGATCAAGCTCTTTTAAAGAAGTACATGGGCGCCCCCCCGCAACGGCTTTCACGATCCTTGAAGCGCTGTTACAGATCCGTGCAGTGCTTACGAAATATAAATGGAGGGAATGTTATGAGCGAAAAAAGAACCATCCGTGTGAGCGGCAGCAGCGTCCAGAGAGTGGCGCCCGATACCATCGAGGTCACGTTCTCCGTGGATGCACATGAGCTGCACTATGATAAGATGCTCCATGAGTCGGACAAGCAGCTGCGCTATCTCCAGAAGCTGCTGGTCGCTGCCGGATTCGGTGCAGAGGAGCTCCGCACCAAGCACTACCGCATCACGACCGTGGAGAAGACGATCCGGAAAGAGCTGCCGGACGGCGAACATGAGTACTACAGCGTGTTTGACGGGTATCGCTGCGACCAGACGTTTCTGATCAAGTTCCCGATGGACATCCCCAAGCTCCACAAGCTGCTGCAAACGATGGATCAGAATGACGTGCATCCGTCGTTTACGATCGACTTCACGCTCCGGGATGCAAAACAGGCAGAGGAGGAAGCCCTGCGGCAGGCAACGCTCAATGCCCGTCGGGAAGCCGATATCATCACGGCGGCTGCCGGTGTGAAGCTCGGGCATCTGCTGAGCGTGAATCGTTCCTGCGGGGGCTATTACGGCGGCGGGGCATCCATCTGTTCGGCGGAGCTGAATGAACGCTCTGTCGGCTCGATGCAGCCGGATAACATCTCCGTGGAGGCTTCGATCGACTTTGAATGGGAGATCGAGTGAATGATCTTTGCTCCGACAGGGAGCAGCAGAAAGGATCCATTGCAAAGGATGTGAATGTATGGGCTACACAACGACCAAGCTCCGCCCGACACGGAGCTATCCTACCTATCAGTTTTATGCACAGGCATCGCCGAAAACGCTCCCGGTGCAGGATGCCTTTCATATCTGTATCCTCGAAACGCTCCGCTGGCTGCGTTCCAGGCTGAGCGCCTTTGACGAGCTCCCGCCGGAGATCATGCTGCCGGAGCCGGAGCAATATGCGGATCTGAAGCCGGAAGCGCTCCAGTCGTTCAACTTTTCACACGGCATCTCGATCGACTGTGTGTATGTGGAAAAGCACGGCATCTGGTCATTCCGCATCACCGAAGCGGACGCCGGCGCCAACCTCGGGACGGAGACTGAACGCCTGCCTGTCATCGGGCGCACGTTCCAGACGGATATCGCATTTGTGATGCAGAGCGACTGCGTGGAGATCGGCGTGCGGACGCTTTGCTCCGATCCGTATGACTGCAAGGAGATGTGCGAGGTATTCCGCCCGACCGTGGTCAAGGCGCTTGCACAGCATCCGGAGCTCGGTTTGCTGCGCTGCGGCTTCCGGCTCGACGGCAAGCCGTTTCTGCTGAACAGCAAGGCGGCGGTGGATCGCTTTGACGATATGTTCGAGGAGGAGAGCTTTGACCTGCCGCTGGTTTTGGTCGCAGAGAGCGGCTATGAGGAACCGGAAGCAACGCTCCCGGGTGTCCCGGTCGGCATGATCACGCTCTCCGCCAGCAAGGGCTTCGGGATGAGCTATGTGCAGAAGGATTTCAAGCTCGATATGTCCAAGGTGGACATCAAGACCACGGTACAGAAGCCTGCCGAGAAGCCCGAAAAGCCTCAGAAACCGGCACCGGAGCCGGTGCTGGCGCCCGCCAAGCCTGCAAAGCAGAAGCGGAAGGAGCCTCCCTATGAGAAGCTGGCAGGCTCGCTGCTCGGATTTGCAGTCGTGGTCTATGTGAGTGAAAAATGCCTGTCCCAGTTACAGAACAAGTGCGGCATCGTGCTGTCTTGCGGCGATGTTGCGGTGTATTGTCATGGGCAGGAGACCGAGCACTATCATTATAAGGCATGGTCGAAGGATCCGGAGGGATTTTTCAACAATTTCCGGGATACGATGCGCCTGAGCCCTAAGCGGAGCGACTACCGCTTCGGGAATGTGGTGTTCCTCTCCAAGGCACGGCTCCAGGAGCTGCGAGAACGCCGTCACGAGACCGGCGATCTGACCGAGAAGTGTGAGATCTACCGGCAGGAAAAAGAGGAGCTGAAACAGCAGGTGCGGGAGCTTTCGCAGCAGAACGCCGACCTGCGGCGCAACGGCGAGGACCTGCGCCTGACCCAGAAGAAGCTGCTCAACACACAGGACGAGCTTGCTGCCGCAGAGGAGCAGCTGCGTACTTTGCAGACGGCACAGCAGGAGCGTGAGGAGGCATACCGCCGCTCGGCGGAGCTGGTGCAGTTCTACCGGGGAAAGGCGGATCTTGCGGCAGAGTTCCCGACCGTCAAGGACAAGATCTGCGACTGGGCGGAGGACCATTTTGCGGACGAGCTGCTCATTCTGCCGGATGCGAAGACGGCGCTGCGCAAGTATGAAACGGCGTTTGATCTTGCGGTGCTCTGCGACGGGCTCCTGTTCCTGAGCGCCTATGTGAAATACCGCCGGGGCGAGCTGACAGCGGAGGTGCTGTCGCTCTATGCCGAGCGCTATGGCTGGGATGTGCAGGGCTGCGGCAAGGAGGCGCTGAAAATGCGCAAGGATGACTATACGGTGACCTATCAGGGCACGCCGTATCTCCTTGATCTGCATATCAAATACGGCGTCAGTGCGCAGGCACTGGTGCGGGTGTATTTCTGCTGGGAGGAGACACTGCAAAAGCTCCTCATCGGCTACATGCCGGGTCACTTGGCGACGAAGAAGAAGAGTACATAAGATATTCAGACAGCCCACGGGGAGACCTGTGGGCTGTTTTTGATGTCCATATCTTGTATGACATTTGTTTCTGAAAGATGATAATGTCTGTACATATCCGGACTATCATTTTGGGAATATGCGAACTAATTCCTTCCGGATGTAGAAAATATTTTGATTATTATGGTAAATAATTGATATTGATTGCCGGTTGTCCGTCATATTGTCCACCGGTTCTTCAAACTGTAGGTTGTAAGTGTGTACTTTTTATTATATAATTTGAAATAACGGGTGAACAAGAAATTGTACAGATTGTTGATGAACGGACAACTGGAATGCCGCACGTTCCGGATGCTGATCGGATGCCTTCTGACATGCATTCACCAAAAAAGAGAAAAAATAAAACACACGAACGACGCATGGAGAATAAGGGGGAGTATTACCATGAATCGGAAAAAACTCACAGCGGCTCTGACAGCAGTCCTGTGTGCAGTGTCAACGCTTGCAGCGTTCCCTGCGATCAACACACAGGCAGAAGAGGCAGTCTTCAACGACTTTGAAGTGACGTACAACGGCTGGCACGACACAGAGGGTTCTGTGCTGACGGCTGTGGACGGCGCAGGCTTCGGCGGCTCAAGAGGTATGGCAGTTACCGGCAGAAATTCTGCCCAGGACGGCGCCAAGTCCTCGAAGGGTCTCTATCTGTTCGGCGGCGTGTCCTATACCTATTCTGTAAAGGTAAAGGCTGACACCGACGAGACCTTCCGCCTTTCCGTTCTGACCAAGGACGAGAAGACCGGCGAAGACACTGTCAAGGAGATCGCAGTCAAGAATGCCAAGGCAGGCGAGTGGACAACACTGTCCGGCAAGTACACGGCTCCGAAGGATGCCTATGAGTTCGAGCTGAGCCTGACCACCGACAGCACGGCTGACTTCGTATTCGACGATGCAGCCATCACCACCAGGCAGGATCTTTCTGCGATCACAGCAAGCGCAGCGGCAAGTGAGATCGGTCTGAAGGATGAGTTCGGCGGCTATTTCCGTGTCGGCAATATCCTGAACGGCGGCACCATCAACAACAGCGGCATCACCGGCATTCTGCTCAAGGACTGCACCGCCATCGAGTGCGAGAACGAGACCAAGCCGGATTCCACGCTGAAGGGCGTCAACGGTACCAACGTTACCGTATCGCTCAATTCCTGCGCAGCGATCATGGATTTCTGTGTACAGAACAACCTCGGCTTCCGTGGCCATACCCTCGTATGGCACAGCCAGATGCCGGAATTCTTCTTCAAGAACAACGGTAACTGGGTGGACAAGAATACGATGAACGCCCGCATGGAGTCCTACATCAAGGAGATGTTCGGCGCCATCCAGAGCCAGTATCCGACCCTCGATCTGTATGCCTATGACGTATGCAACGAGTGCGTTTCCGATGACGGCAACCGTACCGCCAACGCAGGCGGCGCAAGAACGCCCGGTTGGGGCAACGGCAATTCTCCGTGGGTTCAGATCTACGGCGACAACAGCTTCGTAGAGCAGGCTTTCACCTATGCAAGAAAGTATGCTCCGGAAGGCTGTGACCTCTATTACAACGACTACAACGAGTACTGGGATCACAAGCGTGACTGCATCTATAATATGTGCAAGAGCCTCTATCAGAAGGGTCTGCTCGACGGCGTAGGTATGCAGAGCCATATCAACGCTGACTGGAACGGCTTCTCCGGCGTGGATAACTACCTGTTCGCCATGAAGAAGTACCTGTCCATCGGCTGCGATGTACAGATCACTGAGCTGGATGTCAGCCTGAAGGATAACAATGCCGTTAAATTCAATACCACAGATCAGGCGAACAAGTACGCAGCGATCTTCCAGGCAGCCGTTGACTGGAACAACAATCCGCAGTCTGACGGCCGCGTGACGCTCGTTCAGGTGTGGGGCCCGGATGACGGACATTCCTGGCTATCTTCCGGTTCTGACGGACTGCTGTACACTTCTCAGCTGCAGCCGAAGCCGGCTTACACCAAGCTGATGTCCCTGCTCCCTGAGTCCGAGTGGAGAGGTCCCGGCAATTCCGAGCCTGTTCCGGATCCGGAGCCGGATGAGAACGGCTACTGGATGGATACCGACTTTGACAGCTCTACCGGCGGTTTCTCCGGCAGAGGCGATGCGAAGGTAGAGGTCTCCACCAAGGAAGCCTACAGCGGCAGCAAGTCCCTGTATGTGACCGGCAGAACGGCTGAGTGGAACGGCGCAGGCACGACCCTGAGCAGCCGCATCTACAAGCCGGGCGAGACCTTCAGCTTCTCTACCAACGCTATGTACACCGGCGGTGAGGATACCGATACCTTCTATCTGTCCCTCCAGTACACCGGTTCTGACGGTGAGGCACATTATGACCACATCGCTGAGGCAACTGTCGGCAAGGGTCAGTGGGTACAGCTCACCAACGAGAGCTATCGGCTTCCGGCTGACGGCACCGGCTTCCAGCTCTATGTCGAGATGCCCAACAGCACCTCCGACTTCTACATGGATGACGTTGTCATCGCAAAGTCCGGCGTTGCTGTAGCAGGCCCCGGCGCTCCGTTCATCCGTGTCAGAAGCTCTGCACTGACCGGCGACGTCAACGGCGATGATGTAGTCGATGTATTCGACATCGCATTTGCCAAGAGCGGTCTGGTACACAAGAGATTTGCCAACAAGTATGACGAGATCTCTGCCGACATTGACGGCAGCGGTTCTGTAGACGTGGTAGACCTGGTTTACCTGTACAAGTTCGTACACGGTCAGATCAAGAGCTTCCCGGAGCCGATCATTCCGCCGACGGAAGCACCGACCGATCCGCCCAAGAGCAACTACAACTATCCGTCCGATATTTCCTATCATGAGTCTCCTGCCGGCAAGGACTACACCCAGCCTGCCCACAAGTCCGGCGCGGTAACACGCGAGTACTACAGCAGCATCAACGGCGACAACACCTGTCTCGTTTACACGCCTCCGGGATATGATGCTTCCAAGAAGTACAACATCCTGTACCTGATGCATGGCGGCGGCGAGAAGGAGACCGTTATCTTCGAGGAATTCAAGCTCAACAATATTCTCGACAACATGATCGAGAACGGCGAGCTCGAACCGCTGATCGTCGTTACACCTACCTTCAACAAGTGCGATGCACCGACCTTCTACAAGGAGTTCCGTGCAAGCCTGGTTCCGTACATCGAAAAGAAGTACTCCACCTATGCAGCCGGTGATGTTTCCGAGGCGAATCTGAAGGCGACCAGATACCACAGAGCATACGGCGGCTTCTCGATGGGCTCCTGCTCCACATGGGCGAACATCGTACATGGCGGTATGGAGATCTGCGCTTACTGGATGCCGCTGTCCGGCGACAACTGGGAGGCAAACGATGCTTATGGCAAGTCTCAGACGGTTGCCAACGAGATCGACCGCATCGGTCTGAAGGATGACGAGTTCTTCATCATCGCTTCCACCGGTTCCGACGACATCGCATACCCGAACATGGCTCCGCAGTACGAAGAGATGCACAAGAACAGCAAGTTCAAGTTCGGTACAGACCTGTCCCAGAACAACTGCTTCTTCCTCGTAGCTCCCGGCAAGACCCACTGGTGGGGCTTCGTAAGATGGTACATCATGGATACCCTGCCCATCTTCTTCCACGAACACCAGTGAGCAGGTTGCTTCGATGATCACGGTGCACTGCTTCGGTGTCCGCAATGATGCTTGCTTCGCAGAGCATCAAAGCTAAGCAGTTTATGCCGTCGCAGCTAAAGCTGCTCTAATGCAGTATTCTGGTGTTTCAGACAATGGTGCAGAACGCTGCAAGTACAACATGATATGGTAAGGTACCGCAGCTCCGGAATAGGGATCCGGGGCTGCGGTTTTGTTTTTGGTGCATTATCAGCGCGTGTTCTGCGCCATTGTTGAAACTATACCCGGCACGCGACCTGCCAGCGGGTGACTCCCCGCCGAACGGCGGCGGAGGGGGGCGGCTTTACAGTGAGTAGGAAGAATAAAACACCCGAAAACCGATCCCCTGAGAATCTTACGGAAAATATTGACAGATTGGGAAAATTATGCTATGATATAGACAGGAGCGCAACAGGTGCGCTTTGGAACGTGTTATAGTATGTAAGGGGGTCATTGTCATGAAGCATTTCAAACAAATCAGGGCTTTACTGACGGCTGCTGCGGTCGCTGCCGGATGCTTTGCGGTAACAGGGTCTGCTGCGGCTGCAATAAGCGTAGATCCGGCACCTGCCGGGGTCGCTACGCTGTACGGCGATGTCAATTATGACCAGTCGATCGGTATGCTCGATGCCGTCCAGCTCCAGCGCTTTCTGCTCGGAACGATCGACGAGCTGGGCAACAGTGAGAACGCCGACCTCTATGAGGACGGCGAGATCGACGTATTCGACATGGCTATGCTGAAAAAGCGGATCGTGACAGGCACCTCCGACCGGGGCGGCAAGCTTACGATCAAGATCGTGGACATGATGAGCGGCGAGCCGATCGACGATGTGCGTGTGAGCCTGTTCGGCATGTTCGATGACGTGGACTTCACTGCCGCAGACTGGATCCATGATGCCGATACCGAGGATGTCCTCACGGGTCTGCCGCTCGGGGAGAAGTACCAGTATGTGCTCGACCTCTCGAATCTGCCGGATGAGTACTGCAACGGCTACGGCAACTGGGATCAGCAGCTCATTTTCAGCTTTGACGGCGAGACGGACAAGGAGCTCACCCTCCGTGTGCTGTCCGACAAGGATGAGCGCAATGTCAAGATCAACCTCTATGACTGGGGGCTGGGCGACAACCTGCCGTACTGCGGCATGATGAACGTCACCGACAAGGACGGCAACCCGTACTATCCGTCACTGCATTTCGAGGACATCGCACTGCCGGACGGCGAGTATCATGTGGATCTCACGCTGTTCGACTATCCCGTACAGCTGCTCGATATGGACAGCGATTTTGCGAAGGAGCTGCAGGCGCTCTTCCCGGATGTGGACTTTACCGATCAGTCTGCCGGCTTCGACTTCACCGTCAAGGATGGCAAGGCGGACAGAGAGCTGAGCTTCGACCTGATGCCGCTCGAGGACAAGAGCAATCACATCACCGTCAACTGCATCAATGCAGCCACCGGCGAGCCGCTCGAAGGCGTGGAGCTCTCCCTCATCGAGGATCCCAAGGGCTATGCCAGGACGGTTGAGACATGGACATCTGACAGCACCGGCGCCAGGATCATCGAGGGGCTGAAGCATTCCGGCTTCCCGGCATACACCGTGAAGGTGGACAAGGTACCGGAGGGCTTCACCGGAGGCTATGACGAGAACATCAGCTGGGGCTATGTTTACGATTACGGCTACGATGTGAACTATTACTTCACGCCTGCCGATACAGAGCCCAATATCACCGCCAACATCCTCCACTATGAGGATCAGGCGCTCATCAACGATACGACGACCTTCGATGTCTTCTGCACCGATCCGGAGGATCCGCTCTGGTCGAACAAGGTCTGCTCCGGTATGGCAGCAGGCGAGGCATTCTATCTGCCGGACGGCGTATATTTCGCAGCGCTGAACACCGTAAGCCTTGACAAGATGGGCTATGAGCCGATCCACTTCTTCACCGAGAAGGGCAAGAAGCTGGCAGGCGAGTTCGAGCAATCCGAGTTCATCGGCGGCACGGATATTGTTTCCTTCACCGTCAAGGACGGCAAGGTCGATCATGCGCCGACCTTCTTTCTCAAGGACTATGAGCTCGACACGGCGACCGACGAGGTGGATTTTGACGATCTTTCCAAGTACATCGACGTGATCAGCCAGGTCCACTGATCCTACAGCACACAACATCCCCCTGAGAGCATAAGAGTGGTACTGATATAGAAGTTTTATGCCATAGTATTTCTGATATACAGTCAGAAATACTATGGCGTTTCTATTGACAATGCAGCGATGCGTGATATCATTTTTAAAATCAAAAATCGGAAATGATAGGAGACTTAATATATGGATTTATATGAAGCAATAAACAGCAGGAGAACTGTTCGAGATTTTGAAGCCAAGCCGATTTCTACAGAAATAATAGAAAGAATCATAGAAGCCGCATTTAAAGCTCCCACAAATGATCATATGAGAGACTGGCATTATATCATTGTAAGAGATAAAAATGTTACGGCAAAATTACTTGATATCATTCCAAAAGGTATAACCCACGAAGATATGGATGCATTGATTAAAGATTGGAATCTAAGTGACAGCATACAGCAGGAATGCTACCGCAATGCTGTTCCCAAGCAATACAGAATGCTGTTTGATGCATCAGCAGTTATCATACCGCTTCTGAAACAAAAAACAGATATCCTTCATCCTGATAATGTTTCTCATCTTAATGTTTTTGCTTCTATCTGGCGTAGTATAGAGAATATTTTTCTTGCTGCAACAGCAGAAGGATACGGCTGTAATCTGCGGATACCTCTCGGAAATGAAGCAGAATATGCAAGATCTATTCTTGATTTTCCAAATGATTATTTTATGCCATGCTTCATTGGCATAGGTGTACCAAAAAGTGACATTGTATCTGTAACGCAGAAAGAAATCAATATCAAAGAACGAATCCACTGGGACAGATTCTGATCTGTCTTAGCAGTAAAAAACAATGCCCTGAAGTACTTTGAAAGGCTTCGGGGCAAAACTTCTATATGGTTATCTTTCTTACAGGGAGATATTTTTGTATAGGATACGCCATTCCGCCCATACTTCTGAAAGAAGGGAGTGACCGCCGTGACCATCATTTTCATACGTACACTGATCCTGTATGCGCTCGTGATCTTCTCTGTCCGGCTCATGGGCAAGCGCCAGCTCGGGGAGCTGCAGCCCTCGGAGCTGGTCATCACCATCCTCATTTCCAACATCGCCACGCTCTCACTGGAGGATACAGACATCCCGCTGTTACAGGGGATCCTGCCGGTGCTGGCGCTGGTCTGCTTCGAGGTGCTGAGCTCGTGGATCTCGCTGCGGTTCCCGGCATTCCGGAAGCTGGTCTCCGGCACGCCGCAGATCATCATCCGGAACGGCGAGATCGACCAGGACAAGCTCCGGGAGCTGCGGTTCTCGCCGGATGACCTCATGGCATCGCTGCGGACGGCGGGCATCTTCTCCGTGGAGGAGGTGCAGTTTGCCTGTGCGGAGACAAACGGCACGGTCTCTGTTCTGCGCAAGGCGGGGAAGCAGCCCGCCGAGAAGGCCGATGTCTGCGCTGCTTTGCAGGATGCCGACCCGCCACGGACGATCATCGCAGACGGCATCCTCCGGGAGCAGGCGCTGCAGGAGGAGGGGCTTGACCGGGCATGGGCGGAGGATGTGCTCCGGCGGGCAGGGCTGCACAGTGATGAGGTCTTTCTCATGACCGCCGATGCATCCCGGCAGTTCACCATCATCCCGAAGGAGGTGCAGGCATGACGAGGGTATGGCTGAGCTTTGGGATCCTGCTGGCGCTCACGGCGCTGTGCATCGGCTCGGTGTTTGCGGTGCGTTCGGAATGCCGCCGCTATGAGGCAGAAGCGGCATCGGTCACAGCGGCGCTTGCAGACGGCGACACGGCGGCAGCGCTTGCAGCATGTGACGGGATGGCAGGGGACTGGCGGCGGTTCCGGACGGTCTGCGGGATCTTTGTGAAGGGATCCAAGCTGGCGCCCATCCGGGAGGAGCTGGAAGCGCTCCCGCCGATGATCGAAGCCGGGATGCCGGAGAGCGCCGCCTGTGCGGCACGGCTGCGGTACCGGATCGGGAATGTTGAGAGCGAAACGGCAGTATTCCGCTGTTTCTGAGCGGCTTCGGGAACGGGGAGCGCCTGTGAAGGAAATGCGACAGATCCTGCGGCATAGGGATCGTGCAGTTTTTGAAAAAATGTATGTAAAATGTCAGTTTTTTGCGGAAATACAGGGGGAGAACGTCGTCTCCCCCGGCGGCAGAAACGGCGAAAATGGGAGGCAGACTATCGCGTGTTTTGACCTTACTGTTGTTAATGTTATACAAAACTATTTCCACATATTTGTCGCCAGGATGATTTCCATAATTTTTTTGTAGAAATTCGTAAAAATGACTGGACATAGCAAACGAAATGTGCTAAAATAATGTTAGTATATTACGCAGAATGTGCTTCTTCAGCACGAGCCAAGAAAGAGAACCGTACACGGATACAGAGTATATATCACAGGGTATATATCATAGGGGAAAAGGAATTGCCGTACTATTTTTACCTGACAGCGGCAAGATGATTTTTGGATCAGGAGGCCAATATGCAGGCGATCGAGTTAAAAATCGGGGAGCACCTGCTGACGGAAGAGGAGGTAACCAATGATTTTCTGAGATCGTTGGGAACCAACAGTGACCCAAAACCCACTCTTCCAGGCAGAGGTGAAAAGATCGGAGTCACAAATTATCCGATCCTGGAATTTGACGAGCGTGCGCTGTGCCGTTTGCATGACGGCGTAGAGGAAACGCTGAAATACAGCAAAGTCAAGCCCGCAGGCGGGAAGTTCTATGAATTTTGCAAACGTGCGTTTGATATTGTCGCATCCGCTTTTGCTTTGACGATCCTTGCGGTCCCGATCGGGATCGTGGCACTGCTCATTTACATTGATGACAAGGGAAATCCGTTCTTTTCGCAGGTACGCCTGACCAAGAATGGTAAGCCTTTCCGGATGTACAAGCTACGCACGATGTGCGTAGATGCGGAAGCACGTTTTGCCGAAGTACAGAAGGACAACCAGACTGACGGACTGGCGTTCAAAAACGACCACGACCCCCGTATCACACGGCTCGGTGGTGTACTGCGCAAGCTGTCCATCGACGAACTGCCGCAGCTTGTCAATACATTGAAGGGTGACATGAGCATCATCGGTCCCCGTCCGCCGCTTCCTCGTGAAGTGGTGCTGTATACACCGGAGCAGATGGACAGACTCCTTGTCAAGGGCGGTCTTTCCTGTATCTGTCAGACCGAGGGACGCAGTGACATGGAATTTGACAAGTGGGTCGAAGGTGACGTGAAGTACATCAAGAACCGCAACGCCCTGCTCGATGTGAAACTGATGTTCAAGACTGTGGGCGCTGTTCTGCTGAGAAAGGGTGCAAAATAAGCTTTCCTTTCGGGGCAGCTTGTAAAAATGCAGGCGCTGCCTGTATACCGGACATCACGGGGATCGCCCCCTTTTGTCTATTTTAGTTTATGGATCAATATTAAAAGCGGCAGAGCAGTTCTGCCGCTTTTTTCATGTGATGCTGATGGGGATGGGCTTTAGTTGACCGGCACGAGCGGCGACCAGTTCAGACCGTCATCCTGGAGCTCATTGCCGTTGGAGACATCGCCGTCATTGGCTTGCGTGGTCGTTTCCGTGACCGTCTCCGATGCGGTCTTGTCCGGCTTGGCAGTGGTCTGTCCGCTGATGTCGATGACCGCATCACCGGAAGGCGCAGCGGTCGAAGCCGGCTTGGTGCTCTCCTGTGCGGTCGTTTCAGAAGCCTGTGCGGCAGTGGTCGCCGCTGTGGCCGTGGTTTCGGATGCCTTCTCCGATGCGGTCGTCTCCGCCGGGGCAGCCGTCTCCTCCGATGCGGTCTCGGTGACGGTCTCAGCGACTGTTTCCGTGACTGTGGTCTCGGCTGCGGAGCTGCTTTCCGTGGTGTCTCTGCCGTCTTCGCAGCTGCAAAGCAGCAGGCAGAACACCGCTGCGGCTGCAAGTATTCTCTTCATAGGTCCCTCCTGATAGAAAATGGAAGTCGTTCTTATCCTGAAAGCTAAACAAATAAAGCAGGTTAAGGGGCGCAGCCCCTTAAAAACCCCTTCCTTCCCCGCTTGCGGCGGAGGGGACAAGTTTTACTTGTCTGACCGGGGAAAGGGAGTTGTATCACAATATGATAATCCTTCCCGCCGTCACGATGCCCGCAGCATCAGAACGGTAAACAGAATGCTCGGCAGCAGGACGATGATCGTATTGCGCACCATGCGTCTGCGCAGCCGCCGCCACTGAAAATCCGAGATGGCACTGACCTTCGGGATCTTGAGGATGTCGAGGATCAGCACTGCCGACAAGAAGATGAAGTAGCAGTTGACGATGAACAGATAGCCGGCACCTGCCAGCATCTGCCATTTGAGATGCGCCAGCGCAAACCCGCAGGTACATACCGGCGGCATGAGCGCTGTTGCGATGGCAACGCCGGGGATGATGTTCGTCACCTTGTCCTTGCGTGTGCTGCCGATGATGCCGGCAAAACCGCCCGCCGTGGCGATGATGACATCGTAGACAGAGGGCTGTGTGCGGGCAAGCAGCTCCGAGCTGGGCTTGTCGATGGGGGAAAGCAGGAAGTACAGCGTGGATACGATCACGCTGATGATGACCTGGATCAGAAAGCCGTACAGATGCCGCCGGAAGCGGGAGGAATCCGCCGAAGCGACGCTGTATGCCATTGCCAGGATGCTGCCCATGAGGGGCGAGATCAGCATGGCGCCGATGATGACGGCGGTCGATCCGGTGTTCAGCCCGACAGAGGCGATCAGGATCGCACAGATCAGAATGCACATGTTCGTGCCTGTCACCTGTCCGCCGGAAAGGATGCGGGTACGGATCTCTTCGTGTGTCGCCGTGTCCTCATGCAGACTGAATGCCTTTTTGAGGGAACGGGTCAGTTCTTTTCTGAATAAGCTCATGCGGTCTCCTTTCAGAAGATGCACAGGGCGGATGTTCAACATTTGGATGTTTTGGTCGTCCGTGGTAATGTCATATCCCTATTATAGCATATTTTTTGCAAAAAAGCAAGCGAAATGAAAAAGAGGGAGTGCCTAAATAGGGATTTTTGATTCTGGGGGAAGTCTCCTGTAGGCCGCCCCCCGACCCGCCTTGGGGCTAACGTACCACACCCTTTTTACATTCTATGCCCTGCATATCGAAATCCGGTGTGTAGCTGCTCGATGCCGAGGACTTTTCCTGCGTAAAACCCTGAAACCCAAGCTCTGCTGCCGTATCTGCCACGGAGCGGTACTCCATCTTCGTGATGCGGCGGTTGAGCTCCGGATACTGCGCATCCTCATGCATGGGCGTGTACTGCGCCATCAGGCTGAGGAGGAATGCGTCTGTTCCAAAGCGCTCCGCCAAATGCAGCAGCAGTGCGATGGATTCATGCCGATGGCCGGGGAGCACAAGATGCCGCACGATACAGCCCTTTTGCAGCAGGTCGCCGTCAAATACGGGCGCACCTGTCTGGCGGAGCATCTCGGTCAGGGCGGCTTCTGCAATTTCCGGATAGTCGGGCGCATTGGCAAAGTGCCGTGCTGTCTCGCTGTCGTAGAATTTGTAGTCCGGCAGATAGATGTCCACCAGCCCATCCAGCGCCCGCAGTGTTTCCGGGAGCTCATAGCCGCCGGAATTGTAGACCACCGGGATGTGCAGCGCAGGCTTTGCCGCTTCGAGGGCGGGAATGACCCACGGCAGGAAATGCCCCGCCGTGACGAGGTTGATGTTGTGCGCCCCCTGCGCCTGGAGTTCGAGGAAGATCTCCGTCAGGCGCTCCGTGGAGATGTCCGTGCCGGTCAGCTCCGCCGAAATGACGCCGTTCTGACAGAAGCGGCAGTGCAGCGCGCAGCCGGAGAAGAACACCGCCCCGGAGCCCTGTGTCCCGCTGATGCACGGCTCCTCCCAGAAATGCAGCGCAGCCCTTGCCGCCCTTACGGTATCACGTCCGCCGCAGATGCCCGCCCGCTGTGTCCGGTCGGCACCGCAGCGGCGGGGGCAGAGCGTGCAGTGCGTCACATCAAACGTCAGCACCGCAGATCTCCGTGATCGCCAGCGCCATCATCTCGGCATCGAGCAGCAGATGGGACTTGCGGATATATTCCTCGGCGCCGTGCATGTGGATGTCCACGCCCGGAAAGACCGATCCGAATGCCACGCCGCCCTCGATGTGGTGGACATACGTCCCGCCGCCGATGGCAAGGCATTTCCCGGGTTCGCCGGTCACGGTCTCATACACCCGCAGCAGCGCCTGCACGAAGTCGGAATTTTCATCCGTATGATGCGGCGCATCGCAGAGGGCAGCCTCCGCCGCAACGGGCGCCAGCGCCTGCTGCATCGCTGCTACGAGGGCTTTTCCTTCGCAGCAGACCGGGAAGCGGATGTCGTTCCATGCAGTCATGCCGTTCGCATCCATCTCCATCACGCTCAGCAGCAGCGTGAGCGCACCGGACAGCTCGTCAGATGCGGCGATCCCCGGCGTACTGCCGTCTGTTTCGCCATAGGGATACAGCTCCGCCAGACGGCGGATCGTCTTGCCCTGCTCACCCGGCAGCGGCAGCAGCGACAGCAGTTCGAGGAGGAGCGTCAGGGCATTCTTGCCCAGCTCCGGGGTCGATGCATGGGCATTTTTACCATCCACCTTGATATGCAGCAGCCCCTGCTCGTCCTCATGTGCCGCAATGACCGTGCCCGGGTATTCCTTGACACGGGTCGCCAAAAACGTGTCGATCTCCACGCCGCAGAGCACCGCTTCCGCTGCGGCAGGCACGGCATTGATAGCGCCGCCCGCTTTCAGGGATACGACACGGCTCTTGCCGTCGTTGAAGTCCGCTGTCAGCCGCAGCCGGATATTGCCTTTTTCAAGGTTGATGACCGGGTATTCGCCGTCCGGTGTGAATACGAGCGGCGGCATCGTGCGATGCTGCATATAATACGCCAGATCGCCGGAGCCGTTCTCCTCATTTGTGCCGAAGATGAACCGCACGCTGTCTTTCAGCGGGATGCCGAGCTCCTTGACCGCCCGCATCGCATAGAGCGCCGCAATCGCAGGACCCTTGTCATCCGAGGTGCCGCGCCCGTAGAGCATGTCGCCGTCCTCGGTCAGCGTGAACGGATCGTGCAGCCAGCCGTCGCCCTCCGGCACGACATCGAGGTGTGCTAAAATGCCCAGCTTCTCCGGTGCATCGCCGAGAGTTGCGCTCCCGGCATGCCAGTCGGCATTGTCCGTCGAAAAGCCGTAGCTCTCGCATTTTTCCAGCATATACGCCAGCGCCTTCGCCGGCTCTGTCCCGAACGGCGCATTCTCCTGCGCCTTGCCCTGTACGCTGCGGATGCCGATAAGCGCCGCAAGGTCGGCGACCATTTCTTCCTGATGTGCTTCGATCCAGGCATGGATCTGCTCCTGATACTGCATATACTTACATCTCCTTCTACGAAATCACGCCCCGTTGAAGGGGCGTGATGCAGTGTTTATTTCTCAATGATCTCATCATGATGTGCCTGGAGGGACTTCACACCGAAGTGCTTGTTCTCCTTCAGGGTGCGGATGCCCTCGGCGGATGCCTTTGCCGCAGCCATTGTGGTGATATACGGGATGCGGTGCTTGATGGCAGCCTTGCGGATATAGCTGTCATCGTGGCGGCTCTCCTTGCCGACAGGTGTGTTGACGATCAGGCTGATCTCGCCGTTGGCGATGCTGTCGCCGATGTTCGGTCTGCCGCCCTCATACATCTTGAAGATGCGCTCGCACGGGATGCCCTCTGCCTGGAGCAGCTTATAGCACTTGTGCGTTGCCAGGATGCGGAAGCCCAGCTCGTGGAAGGTACGTGCCAGCTCCGGCAGCTCGGGCTTGTCCCTCTCGCAGACGGACAGGAGCACGGTGCCTTCGGTCGGGAGCTTGGTCTGGGTGGCCTCCTGTGCCTTGTAGTATGCCTCGCCGAAGCTCTCGGAGATGCCGAGCACCTCGCCGGTGGAACGCATTTCCGGTCCGAGCAGCGGGTCTACTTCCTGGAACATGTTGAACGGGAAGACAGCTTCCTTCACGCCGTAGTGCTTGATGATCTTGTCCTTGAGCGCCGGGACCGGAGACGGTCTGCCGGTGATGCTCGAAGTGATGATCTCCGTAGCGATCTGTACCATGTTGATGGAGCATACCTTCGATACGAGCGGCACGGTTCTGGAGGCTCTCGGGTTGGCTTCGAGCACATAGACCGTATCGCCCTCGATGGCGTACTGCATGTTCATCAGACCGCAGACGCCCATTTCTACAGCGATCTTGCGGGTGTAGTCCTTGATGGTAGCGATCTGTGCATCTGTCAGGTTCTTGGACGGCAGGATGCACGCAGAGTCGCCGGAGTGTACGCCGGCAAGCTCGATATGCTCCATGACAGCCGGAACAAAGCAATGTGTGCCGTCGGAGATGGCATCTGCCTCGCACTCGGTCGCATGGTTCAGGAAACGGTCGATCAGGATGGGTCTGTCCGGTGTCACGCCAACGGCTGCGCTCATGTAAACGCGCATCATCTCGTCGTCGTGAACGATCTCCATGCCGCGGCCGCCGAGTACATAGGACGGACGCACCATGACCGGATAGCCGATCTCGTTGGCGATCTTCAGCGCCTCATCGACATTGACAGCCATGCCTGCCTCGGGCATCGGGATGCCGAGCTTCTCCATCATCGCACGGAAGTGGTCTCTGTCCTCTGCGAGGTCGATGGTCTCGGGGGATGTGCCGAGGATGTTGACGCCGTACTTTTTCAGGTCATTTGCCAGATTCAGCGGGGTCTGGCCGCCGAACTGTGCGATGACGCCGACCGGCTTCTCCTTCTCGTGGATGGAAAGCACATCCTCGAGCGTCAGCGGCTCGAAATAGAGCTTGTCGGAGGTGTCATAGTCGGTGGAAACGGTCTCCGGGTTGCAGTTGACGATGATGCTCTCGAAGCCGAGCTTCTTGAGCGCCAGTGCCGCATGAACGCAGCAGTAGTCGAACTCGATGCCCTGTCCGATTCTGTTCGGACCGCCGCCGAGGATCATGATCTTCGGCTTCTCGGTGTTGCAGGGGGACTTGTCCTCGGAGAGGTGATAGGTGGAATAGTAGTAAGCCGCATTTTCCGTACCGGATACGTGTACGCCCTCCCATGCCTCACGGATGCCGGCGGCATAGCGGGCATTGCGGATCTCCTCCTCGGAGACTTCGAGGAGCTGGCTAAGATAGCGGTCAGAGAAGCCGTCGAGCTTTGCCTGACGGAGCACGTCAGCAGCCGGAACAGCACCCTTCATGGTAAGCAGGTTCTCTTCCTCCTCTACGAGCTCCTTCATCTGCTCGAGGAAGTAGTGCTTGATCTTGGTCAGATCGTAGATCTCGTCGATGGTCGCACCCTTGCGCAGTGCCTCATAGATGATGAACTGGCGCTCGCTGGTCGGATAGTGCAGCATACCGAGCAGATCGTCCTTGGACTTGTCGTGGAAGTTCTTCGCAAAGCCCAGACCGTAGCGACCGGTCTCGAGGGAGCGGATCGCCTTCTGGAATGCCTCCTTGTAGGTCTTGCCGATGCTCATGACTTCGCCGACAGCACGCATCTGCGTGCCGAGCTTGTCCTCAGCGCCCTTGAACTTCTCAAATGCCCAGCGTGCGAACTTGATCACGACATAGTCGCCGTCCGGTACATACTTGTCGAGGGTGCCGTACTTGCCGCACGGGATCTCGTCGAGGGTCAGACCGCAGGCGAGCATGGCGGATACCAGTGCGATCGGGAAGCCGGTCGCCTTGGAAGCCAGAGCCGAGGAACGGGAGGTTCTCGGGTTGATCTCGATGACAACGATACGACCTGTTACCGGATCGTGTGCGAACTGGCAGTTGCAGCCGCCGATGACCTCGATGGCTTCGACGATCTTGTAGGAATATTCCTGGAGCTTCTGCTGTACCTCCTCGCTGATGGTCAGCATCGGGGCAGAGCAGAAGGAATCACCGGTGTGGACGCCGATGGGGTCGATGTTCTCGATGAAGCAGACGGTGATCTTGTTGTTGTTGGCATCACGAACGACTTCGAGCTCGAGCTCTTCCCAGCCGCTGATGCACTCCTCAACGAGCACCTGATGCACGAGGGAAGCCTGTAAGCCACGCTCGCAGACGACCTTCAGCTCATCAACGTTATAGACCATACCGCCGCCGGCGCCGCCCATCGTGTAAGCCGGACGGAGCACGACCGGATAGTGCAGATCCTCAGCGATCTTCACGGCTTCCTCGACGGAATATGCCTCGTGGCTTCTCGGCATCTCGATGCCGAGCTTGTTCATGGTCTCCTTGAACTCGATACGATCCTCGCCACGCTCGATGGCATCGACCTGAACGCCGATGACCTTGACGTTGTATTTCTCCAGCACGCCCGCATTGGACAGCTCGGAGCAGAGGTTCAGACCGGACTGACCGCCGAGGTTCGGCAGCAGTGCATCCGGGCGCTCTTTCTCGATGATCTGGGTGAGACGCATCAGGTTCAGCGGCTCAATATAGGTGATGTCAGCCACATCCGGGTCTGTCATGATGGTAGCCGGATTGGAGTTGACGAGCACGATCTCGTAGCCGAGCTTCCGCAGCGCCTTGCACGCCTGTGTGCCGGAATAGTCGAACTCACACGCCTGACCGATGATGATAGGACCGGAGCCGATGATCATGATCTTGTGGATATCCTGTTTTTTTGGCATAGTTTCTCTCCCTACCCGTGCGTGATGCACGAAAATTTTTGGGTGCCTCTGAAAAACGGCTTTGTTCGTGGCTTCGCCCCGAACCCCATCTCTGAAAACGCAGTTTTCAGAGACCCCCTTATTGGACGTAACACATACGCCGGCGGCATTTTCGGGCAGACTGACGCCTTGACCCAAATTACCCTATCTTATATAATACCACAAAATCAGAGGAAATGCAAGTGGCAATCTATATAAAATTGCATCTTTTTCAGCCCTCCTGACGGATCCTGCCGGAATGCCCGGGATATGCCCGGAAACCGGTGGAAAAGGCGCCCGGGATGCCGCCGCAGCAGCCCGCCGGTACAGAAATGCAACAAGAATGCTGCATTTTACCAGTCTTTCTGGAAAGATGACGGCTTTTTTACCGTTTTTTTCGGTTGACAACTCTATATATTTGTGCTATAATGATACTGTATGTATCAGTGCAGCATTAAAATGCTGCTGAGGGAGGTATCCATGAAGACCCTGAGAATACTCGCAGCGGTACTGGCATCGTCGTTCCTGGTAACGGCTGCGGGATGTGACACAACTAATCTTGAAAGTATGGCAAATACATGGGTGATCGGCGAACAGCCGCAGGCGGCTACAACACCCGTGGAGGAGGAAACGACGGAGCCCGTAGAGGAGACTATGGTGATCAGCGCCGAAACAGCGGATGTCTATGCAGAGAATCCCTCCGCCGTTTATTCTGCCACTTCCTATCGTCCGGAGATGTTCTACGGCAAATATACCGCTCCTGGCACCCATAAGACTGGTCTTGAGGACGCTGTGCGTGAGAAGTTCCTCAAGGAGATGAGCTATACCGACTATCCGACGGCTGACCGGCCGCTGACCGTGCTGCCGTACCGGATTGAGGTCGGTCCGCATTGCAACGTGACGTCCCTGAACTATCTCAACGGCTACAACTGGATGACGCTGCGTTACTTTGACGAAGAGGGAAACCGTTTCATGATCCGTGCGGCTTATACCGTGCAGGGCGATGAGCTTGAGCTGCATATGCTCCAGGACTATAGCTATGATGCCGATACACGCATACTTGACTATACATTCAGTGATATGATCGTGCGTTACAGCTTTTCCTTCAACGGTCCTGCCATGACGCTGAGCAGTGAAGGCAAGAGCGTGACGCTCTATGCGGAGGATCTGACCAAGGAGGACGGCGTTGACCTCTATGATGCCAATGTGGCGGAGAGCTCCGCTTCTGTCTGCGGCATCAACAAGTTCAACCTCAAACAGAACGACACCTACATCATGGTCGGCGACCAGAAGATCGTTCCGGACAGCTATGAATTTACGGAAGACGGTCTGTTCCGGATGACCTGGACGGAGGGCGAGAAGCAGCACGCAATGCAGCTCGTCTACTTCTACGCCGATGATGACGGTCTGGTGCTCACCGACGGCAAGGAGTACTACTACTACAACCGCCGCTCCTGGGATCTCTACACAGATGAGGTCAGCACGAACCTCGACGTCGGCGATGCAAAGCGGCTCGAAAACATGTCCGATGCCGAGATCAAGGCGCTCAAGAAGCGTGTCAATGCCCTTTACACCGACCTCGATCAGGCACTCAAGGATGCCGGCATCAATGCCAAGATCGACAAGGAGACCGGTGAGATCGCCCTCGATTCCGTACTGCTGTTCGATGTGGAGGCGTATGCTGTATCGCAGGAGGGACGTGAGATGCTCTCGAAGTTCCTGAAGGCATATACCTCGGTCATCTTCGATGAGAAGTATGACGGCTTCGTTTCGTCCATCGAGATCGAAGGTCACTCCGACCCGACCGGAAACCCTGACTACAACCGCACGCTCTCGGAATACCGTGCCAATAACGTAATGGACTATTGTCTCTCCGATGCCGCAGGGCTCGACAGTGCGACCACAGAACGCCTTGCCGGGATGCTGACCGCACAGGGCTATTCCTCCGACAGACCTATCTACAGACAGGACGGCACCGTCGATCTGGATGCCTGCCGCCGTGTATCCTTCCGGTTCGTCATCACAGTAGCATCCTGAATTTACAATTAGCACATATTTTATTCATATTTTATTCGTATTGATAGCTGAAAAATCAGGTATAATACTATTAAGAATCTTTTACCTATTTGTGTACAGGATAAAAAATAGTGACCGCTGCCGGTCAGGACCGAAAGGAGAATTGCTATGGCTTTAGAAAAAGTACTGGTCGTGGATGATGACCAGAACATCTGCGACCTTCTGCGGATGTATCTCGAAAAAGAGGGCTATTCCGTCATTATTTCCAATGACGGCAAGGAGGCTGTCAACAAATTCAATGCGCTGAACCCGGACATCGTCCTGCTCGATATCATGCTGCCCTCGATGGACGGCAGGCAGGTATGCCGTGAGATCCGCAAAAATTCCAACGTTCCGATCATCATGATCTCCGCCAAGAACGAGACATTCGACAAGGTGCTCGGTCTGGAGCTGGGCGCTGATGACTATATCTCCAAGCCCTTCGATGCCAAGGAGGTCATTGCCCGTATCAAGGCAATTGCCCGCCGCATGGGCTCTTCTGCCACGGAGCAGGAGGAGAACAAGGAAGTGCGCTATGACAAGCTCGTGGTCAATATGACCCGCTATGAGCTGCGTGTCAACGACAAGGTGCTCGACACCCCGCCGAAGGAGCTCGAACTGCTGTTCTATCTCGCTTCCAACCCGAACCATGTGTATACCCGTGACCAGCTCCTTGACGAAGTCTGGGGCTTTGAGTACTACGGCGACTCCCGTACCATCGACGTGCACATCAAGCGCCTGCGTGAAAAGCGGGCGGATGTGTCCCCGCACTGGGCACTCAAGACCGTATGGGGCGTCGGCTATAAGTTCGAGGCCGATGAAGAATAACCATGAAACCCTTTAAAAAGAAGGCGCCGAGCCTTTCGGACGGCTATCTGAAGCTGTCCGGGCTGCTGCTGTTCTGCGGCATCCTTATCACGGGCGTTGTCATGGTATGCAGTGCGGTGGCGACCTATTCGGATATGATCAAGACCACGCTGCTCCAGAATACCGAGGCGCTCTCTGCGAATATCTCGGATATCTATTCGCATGAATACGATACCTCCGATCCCGAGCTGCGCCAGCTGATCCGGACGGCGGAAAATGAGTACGGCTACCGGCTGTGGCTCTATGACAGCACCGCCAAGGAGCTGTATCCCGGCGAGTCGGACGGAATGCGTCTGCTCACGCCTTCGGTGCGTTCGTATCTGGAGCGGGATGATTATCTCGAACTCGGGTATTTCTCGGAGAATGCCGAAAAGCCGGAGCTTTGCTGCGTGATCCGCTTCTATGTGGAGCAGAAGGACAGCGAACCGAAGCAGTTCTATCTGGCAGCGCTGAGCGATGCGAGCCATTTGCAGGAATACAGCCTGATGCTCGTGCGCAATCTTGTGGTCTGCCTGCTGATCGCCGTGCTGGTGTTCATGGTGCTGTTCCGGCTGGGTGCCAGACGGCTCGACATGCAGTTCGAGGAGATCAGCCATGTGACACGGCAGTATGCCGAGGGCGAATTTGCCGCCCGTGTCAATTTACAGGAGCACGATGCGCTCTATCCCTTCGGCTGCACGCTCAACCGGATGGCGGAGTTCATCGAGCAGAATGAGACGACCCGCCGCAATTTCGTGGCGAACGTCTCCCATGAGCTGCGCACGCCCATGACGACCATCGGCGGCTTTGCAGACGGCATCCTCGACGGGACGATCCCGCCGGAGCAGGAGCGCCGTTATATCAAGATCATCGCCGAGGAGATCCATCGTCTCCGGACGCTGGTCAACTCCATGCTCAACCTCACCAAGTTCGAGGCTGGCGAGATGCAGCTGCGCATCGCACAGGTGGACATTGCCAAGCTACTCATTAAGACCGTGCTCATGTTCGAGAAGCGCATCAACGACAAGAACGTGGAGGTCGAGGGGCTTGAGGAGGCAGAGCTTGTTGTCAAGGCGGATGAGGATCTGATGTTCCAGGTGCTCTACAATCTGATCGAGAATGCCGTGAAATTCGTCAACGAGGGCGGCACGATCAGCTTTGCCACCCGCACCGAGAAGGGCATTGCCTATATAGAGGTCAAGAACACCGGCGAGGGTCTGAAGGATGACGAACTGCCGAAGATCTTCGACCGCTTCTACAAGACGGATACCTCCCGCAGCAAGGACAAGACCGGTCTGGGACTGGGACTTTCCATCGCCCGCAAGATCGTGCATCTGCATCAGGGACATATCGTCGTCAAGAGCGTCAGAGGAGAGTATACCTCCTTCGAGGTGCAGATCCCGGTGGACGGGGTGTGATGCAGCACTTTCGCTTTTCAGAAATGCAAGGAGCCCTGCTGCAAAGCAGGGCTGTTTTGACGCATGAAAGGACTTAACCTATGAACGATTACAGAGATTTTTACCCCCGGAAGGAGGAGCCGCCCGTCCCGCCGGAGCAGCAGATGCCGACGGATGCGGGAGAGCCTGCCCCGCCGCAGGAACAGCCGGCAGAGCGAGCGGAACAGCCGCAGCAGCCTACGCCGCCAACGCAGCCGCCGTTCATGCAGAATCCGATGGATTATTATAACGATACGGTCTACCGGAGCCGGATGCAGCAGCAACAGCAGCAGGATCCGTATCGGCAACAAAACCCGTATCAGGATCCTTATCAGCAGCAACAGCAACAAAACCCGTACCAGAACCCCTATCAGCAGCAAAACCCGTACCAGCAGCATTATCCGCAGTTCCAGCAATTCCGGCAGGTGCCGCCGCCTCCGCCTCCTCCGCCTGTCCCGAAGGAAAAAACGGCGGAGATGAACAAGAAGATCTACATCGCAGCGGGTGCGATGGCGGTGCTGATCTTCCTGCTGTGCATCTACTGCATCGGTGCGGATATCTTCCACGGCGCACTCGGCGGCGAGGAGATCAGCGTCCCGCATGTGACCGTCAATCTGAAAACGCAGAGCAAGCCTGATCTCGATCCGGCGGATGAAAATGTCACGGCAGACGGCGAATATACCGTGCGTGGCGTGGCAGAGCTCGTCAGACCCTCGATCGTGGAGGTCTATACCTACAATGACAGCTCACGCCGGAACAGCAGCCTTGCGGGGACCGGCTCGGGCATCATCATCTCGGAGGACGGCTATATCATCACCAATGCGCATGTGGTCGAGGGCGTTGCCTACAAGGTCGTTCTGGACGATGAGAAGGAATACTCCGCTGAGCTCGTCGGCAGCGACAACAAGACCGACCTTGCGGTGTTAAAGATCAATGCCAGCGGGCTGACTGCTGCTGTGCTGGGCAATTCGGACGAGACCTATGTCGGCGAGAATGTCGTCGCCATCGGCAATCCGGCGGGTCTGACCAACTCGGTGACAAAGGGCATCGTTTCGGCGATCGGACGCCAGATCCGTTCGGACAGCAATTCCTACCGAATGGAGTGCATCCAGACCGATGCTGCCATCAGCCCCGGCAATTCCGGCGGCGCACTGGTCAACATGTACGGTCAGGTCATCGGCATCACCTCCTCGAAGTATGCTTCGAGCTTTTCGAGCGTCTATGAGGGTCTGGGCTTTGCCATCACGATCAACGAGGCTTTGCCCGTCATCACGGATCTGATGGAAAACGGCTATGTAGAGGGAAGATTCCGCATTGGCATCACCTTCGGTTCCACCTCCTCGGCAACGGCTGCGCAGGAGTTCAAGGAGCATTTCGGGAAGGAAATGCCAAAGGAGCTGGAAAATGCGCTCTGGATCTCGGCGATCAGTGCGGACTGCGACATCCATAACACGGATCTTTCCGTGAATGACTTCATCCTCGAGGTCGAGGGCAAGCGTGTAGCGTGCTATGACGATCTGGTCGAAGCGCTCGACGGTCACAAGGGCGGCGATCAGGTCAAAGCCCACTGCGCCCACTTCAAGGATGACGGCACAGTAGAGTATTATGACATCAGCTTCAAGCTCGAGGAAGACAGATCGGGCAATTTCTGATACGAAAGGAGCACCGTCATGGAGATCAGGAGAGCCGTTCCCGGCGACATCCCCGGTCTGATCCATTTACTGCATCAGGTGCTGGAAGTGCATCACGAGGGCAGACCGGATCTGTTCAAGACCAACTGCACGAAGTACACCCCGGAGGAGCTGGAAACGCTCCTTGCGGATGAGACAAAGCCCGTGTTTGCGGCATTTGACGAGCAGGGGCAGATCCTCGGCCATGCGTTCTGCATGATCGAGGAATACGCCGGCGACAATGTCCAGACCGACCGCAGGACGCTCTACATCGACGATATATGCGTGGATGAGAAAGCCCGTAAGCAGCATGTCGGCTCGGCGCTGTATGCGCATGTGCTCGAATATGCACGGTCGATCGGCTGCTACAATGTGACGCTGAATGTCTGGGAATGCAACCCCGGCGCCTGCGCCTTCTATCAGGCGATGGGCATGAAGCCCTATAAGACGGGGATGGAGACGATACTGTAAAAAAGAACGGCTGCACCGGTGAAGTCTGGTGCAGCCGTTCAGCTTGTCGAGAAACCCCGGTTTCTCGCTTCGGGTGCCCCCTCCGCCGCCGTTCGGCGGCACCTCCCCCGCATACCAATCCGGGCACAGGCGCGGGGGAGGAATTTTTGGCGGTGCTGCGACCGAGGATGAGGCAGGATGTTGCACGAAGACGAGTAGTGTCGGTCATAGATGAAAACCGACCGCACCGCAGCCGCTT
>JAIKWY010000170.1 GCA_024684395.1 Oscillospiraceae bacterium | reverse complement strand
TACCAAGTTTCTACCCAAAATCTTAAATCAGGTAGATTTTTGAGTTTGACGAAATAGCGCGATTTCAGAGGTTTCTACCTCAAATAATGACGTAAAATAGGGTTCTAAATGCCTCTTAATGACCACTAAGGGATACTAATGGCGAATAGCGTCACTTATAGCATATTATGCCGGGGGAGTCAATCGTTTCGCACGTTGTTCCGGGGAAGAGGGACAACTGACTGCTTGATGAAAAAACACTTGACGGATCAGAGAAAAAGGGTTATGATAGGGTTAGAGGCGATATGTGGCTGAAGCTTATCATGCGTAACAGGAGATGAGAAAATGAGAGCGTTTATTCAATGCGGAAGCGATGGGATGCCATACAATGTAAATGCTTTTTCAGTAATGCTCGGCTTTCAACAAATGGGAACAGAAACCATTCTTTTCCGTGAATAATCAGAATTAGCAAACGTTGATGTTTCAGATATTGTGGTCGGTGGCGTAGGGCGTGTAAAACAATTTCTTCAGGATAATGGGATTACGGTGACAGATATTGATTATCCATCAAGTCTGTCAGCGTTTTATGGTCGAAAAATATGGGAGACGACAACAAAAATATTCTTGGATTCTCTGGATCGTCCTCTATTCATAAAACCTAAACAAGGAAAAATATTTACCGGATTCGTGTGCAACAGCGAATTGGATATTGCAGGTCGATTCTCTCCGGAAGACGATGTACCGATATATTGCAGCGAAGTTCGACCGTTTCTTTGTGAGTGGCGATGCTTTATCAGATATAAGCAGATATTGGATATTCGGCATTACATGGGTGAATTGGGCGTTGTTTACTCGCTGTCAAAAGTGAAAGAAATGATTGCGGCCTATACAGATGCACCTGCTGGGTATGCTCTTGATATTGGTCTGACTTCTGACGGCGAAACAATTATAATTGAAGTCAATGATGGCTATTCACTTGGATGTTATGGGCTCGATCCGTTGTTGTACGCCAAACTCCTCTCCGCCCGCTGGGCTGAACTGACCAGGACAGAGGATGAGTGTGCGTTTGATATAGGATGATGAGCAAGGATACAGAACCTGATCCCCCTGCATAATTCCCCCACCTCATGCAAATACTACCCATGCAGACCACTGCGAAAATCTGAGAAGCAAGGAGAATTATGCGATATGAAAGCAACAGGCATCGTCAGACGCATCGACGACCTCGGACGTGTCGTCATCCCGAAGGAGATCCGGCGGACAATGCGGATCCGGGAGGGCGACCCCTTAGAGATCTACACAAACGCCGACGGAGAAGTGATCTTCAAGAAATACTCTGCCATCGGGGAGCTGAGCGAGAGTGCGACGCAGGTGGCGGACATCATGCACAAGCTGGCGGGCTGTCCGGTGGTGGTGTTTGACCGGGATCATGTGGTAGCGACCTCGGGCGTGACGAAGCGGGAGTTCCAGGAGCGCCGGGTCTCGCCGGAGCTGGAGGAGCTGATGGAGAACCGCCGCCAGTATTTCGCCGATGACCCGAACCGCAAGCTCTGCCCCGTGGAAGGGATGGAACAGCCCTCGCTCGCTGCCATGCCCATCCTCTCGGCGGGCGATGTCACGGGCGCCGTGGCATTCCTGTCCAGCGGCGGCAGGCAGACCGTCTCGGAGCTGCAAAGATCCCTCGTCAACGCCGCTGCGCAGTTCCTCGGCAGACAGGTCGAATGAGATACAAGCCCCGTTCCCGGAGAGCGGGGCTTTCATCTGCCCTGCCACAGGACGACTTTTCTGCAAAATGTTGATTTTTTTGCCCGGAAAATGCATTTTCTATGGGAAATATCTCAAAATGCATTGACTTTTTTTTTTTAATAAGGTATAATATTACTATGCATATTCTCTTGCAGCAGCTGCGGCAAATGCTGTAAGTTCTACTGATAAAGAAAGACTTCCAGGAGGATCGTCACCGTGCCGCCGGTAGAGTATTATGAGAAAAAATACCATATTATGGATCGAACTGTTCTTCGCAGTCCTTTCCATCTGGGTGCTGTTCATGGTCGGCGCATACCCTGACATTTCCATGGTCGCACTCCGGATCTACATCATCGCTTTGATCGTCATCACGGTCGGCATGGTCATGGCGGTGCGCTATTACCAGAGCCAGCACAGCTCCGTGGACATCGACCGTATCTGCGAGATGGTGCGGCATATCGAAGTCCCGGCGTTCATCTGGTCGGACGACCTCTCCACGATGTATACCAACGAGGCGATGGATGACCTCCTCGGCATCGGCGAGAGCGAGGATCCCGGCGATACAGCCGTCCTGCTGAGCAATTTCTTCCACTCCCTCGGACTGAGCCCAAGGGATGCGGCAGACATCCTCAACGGCAAGACCTATGACAGCGGCATCCTCGACGAGGACGGCGACAAGCGCTATATCAGCTGGACGACCTCCATGCTGAAGCAGGGCTCCCACGCCACGCTGTATTTCTCCATCGGATTTGAAACGACCGAGCTCGAGGAGGCGAAGCAGTCGCTGACCGCCTATGCCCAGAGCCTTGCCAAGTCGCAGAGCCGCTATGCCCTGTCGATGAAGCTCTCCGGCATCGGTATCCTGCTTTGTGAGAGCGTCCATGATATTTATTATGTATCCCCCGAAGCACAGCAATTCCTCGGCATCAATTCGGATCACATCTCGTTTGTGGAATTTCGCAAGAAGCTCCACCCCGAGGACAGGATGCTGTTCGATGATTATCTGAACAAGATCCGCTCCACCAAGCCCTCGAATGCATCGAGCAAGCCCCGCACGCTCGAGCTCCGGATCCGTGCAGCGGCAGGTCGCCCCTATGTCTGGTATTCCTACCACTACCATGAGAACCTGACCGCCTCCAACGGCTCGCCCATCATCGGCGGTGCGCTCATCGACATCACCATCGAGAAGAACAAGGATGCCACCATCGAGCGGCTCGCCTTCATGGATGCGATCACCGAGATCGCCAACCGCAACAAGCTCATGCATGACGGTGCCGAGACCTTCCGTCTCTGCCAGAACATGGGCACCTACTGCTGGATCATCGTGCTCGACATCGACCGTTTCCACATCGTCAACGACTCCTACGGCTACGAGAACGGCGACAAGATCCTGAAAAACTTCGCCCACATCCTCTGCAAATACACCGCATCCGGCGGCTTTGCGGCAAGAGTGAGCGCCGATAACTTCGCTCTCGTGCTGCATGACTATTCCGACCACGGCGATGAGGAGCTCCCCGGCAGAACGCTCGAGCACATCCGTGCCGATATGACGACGCTCTCCTGCGGCGAGTTTTCCAATCTGTCGCTGTCCTGCTCCGCCGGCTTTGCCCGGATCCCGACCGACGGTCACAGCTTCACCGAGGTGCTCGAACATGCCGAATTTGCGCTGGCAATGGGCAAGGGCGAGCTGAGCTATGTCATGGGCTATGACGCCAACATGCACCGTGAGATCGTCAGCCAGGGCGAGATGGAGAAGGAGCTTGCCAATGCCATCGAGCAGCGGCATTTCCAGCTCTATTATCAGCCGAAGGTGGATCTCCACTCTAAGAAGATCATGGGCGCCGAGGCACTGATCCGCTGGATCAAGCCGGACGGCACGAGGATCTCCCCGAACGTGTTCATCCCGATCGCCGAAAAGACCGGCATGATCTCGGACATCAGCCACTTCGTGCTCTGCGAGGCGTGCGAACAGAACGCCCTCTGGCAGCAGATGGGTCTGACCCCGATCGTCATGTCCATCAACTTCGCATCCGGCGACTTCTACCAGGCGAATGTCTGCGACGTCGTGCAGGATGAGCTCTACCGTGTCGGCATGCAGCCCAAGTGGCTCGAGCTCGAGCTGACAGAGCGTCTGGCGCTCGGCGACATCAACTATACCGTCCAGCAGATGAATGCGCTGCGTGATATGGGCATTCTTCTGGCAATGGACGACTTCGGCACCGGCTATTCCTCCCTGAGCTACATCCAGCTCCTGCCGCTGACGCTGCTCAAGCTCGACCGCTCGTTCATCATCGAGATCGTGACGGACACCGTAGCGCAGGAGATCGTTTCCGCCGTTATCAAGATCGCCAAGTCCATGAACATCGAGACCATCGCCGAAGGCGTTGAGTACGAGGATCAGGCGGAGCTGCTGCGGAACATGGGCTGCGACTACATCCAGGGCTATCTCTACGGCAAGCCCATGCCGGCGCTCGATTTCCAGAAGCGTCTGGAGATCAACACGTATGGAAAGGAGCTCTCGTAAATGTCTGAAACTTCCGTGAGCGAAACGGCAGTCACCGAGGAAAAACCATATCAGAAGCCCTATACGCTGGGCGAGGAGATCTTCAACTCCGTCACGCACGGCGTAGGAGCGCTGCTTTCGATCGCAGGCACGGTGCTGGTCATCGTCTTTGCAGCGATCAACCGTGGACCGATGGAGGTCGTGACCGGGTCGCTGTTCGGCGCCTCGCTCATCATCCTCTATACGATGTCCACGCTGTACCATGCCATCACCAACCCGACCGCCAAGAAGGTCTTCCAGATCCTTGACCACAACACGATCTTCCTGCTGATCGCCGGGACGTATACGCCGTATACGCTCTGCTGCATCAAGCCGGTATGGCTCGGCTGGACGATCTTCGGCTGCATCTGGGGCGCTGCGGTGCTGGGCATCGTGCTCAGCTCGATCAGCCTGGAGAAATTCCGCAAGATCTCGACCATCTGCTATATTGTCATGGGCTGGGGCATCATCTTCGCCATCAAGCCCCTGAAGGACGGCATGCCGCAGTTCAGCCTCATCATGCTCGTGCTGGGCGGTGTGCTGTACTCGCTCGGCTGCATCTTCTACGTGAAGAAGAGCATCAAGTATTTCCACTCCATCTGGCATATTTTCGTCGTAGGCGGCAGCCTGCTGCACTGGTTCTCGGTGTTCTGGGCGATCGGTATGCCGGTCGAATGACATCATAAGGAGTCACACCATGAAAACATCACAGGAACGCAAAGCCGCTTCTGAGGCATACATCCGCTCGCAGGGCATCGGCGTATTTGATGGCCTGCCGTACTGCCCGGATGCCAGCCAGGTCCGGCTCAAAAGCTTTGACGCCATCTGCAGGCGAGCCGTGGCAGCCCTGATCATGACGCAGTATGTCTTCGAGCTTGGCAAGGAAAAGCCTGATAATATCACCTTTTTTGTCGGTCTGCTCAAACGGTACGGCGTGGAGGATGCCCTCAATGCCAAGGAGCGAAAGCTCTATTCCATGCAGTTTAAACAGCAGGACGCAGTGGATGTTATCTGGGAATATGAATGCTACTGGTCGCTCGTCTGGGCGCTTGGCCTGATCGACAACATCCGCAATGCCGGCGAGACCTGTGACTGCGACAAGGCGATCCATCTTGTGGCTGACTGCAAGGACATGGAGGCATTCAAGGCACAGTGCCATCTGCGCAGCATCGACGAGATCCTCGACATGCTCGACCTGTATTACCGCTATCACTGGGCATGTGTCCAGAAGCGTGCCATTGATCCGAACCTGCCGACCGGCAATCTGAACGAGGAGGTCGTCTGGGAGCGCCGGAGAGGC
The DNA here is from genome assembly GCA_024684395.1 of Oscillospiraceae bacterium. Taxonomy (GTDB): domain Bacteria; phylum Bacillota; class Clostridia; order Oscillospirales; family Ruminococcaceae; genus UBA3855. The sequence goes on along the minus strand of JAIKWY010000170.1, from coordinate 24,040 downwards.
CTGGAATGGCTCATCTCCGAAGAAGACGACTGGCACGAAATCGCGCTGCACACCTGATACAGTGTCAACAAGAGGCATCTGCCTCATCAAAAATACCATACTTTCTGATCAAAGGAGGAACACATCATGGCAAAGAAAAGAATCGGCATCCTGACATCCGGCGGTGACTGCCCCGGACTGAATGCGACCATCCGAGGCGTTGTCAAGGCGTGCTACGAGCGCATGGGCGAGGACAACGTGGAGATCGTCGGCATTTCCAACGGTTACTACGGACTGATCCACGGTCTGTGCAGAACGATGCAGCCGTCTGATTTTTCGGGCATCCTGACCCAGGGCGGCACCATCCTCGGCACCAAGCGTCAGCCGTTCAAGATGATGACGGTCATCGGCGAAGACAACGTGGACAAGGTCAAGAATATGAAGGAGACCTACAAGAAGGAGAAGCTGGACTGCCTGCTGACGCTTGGCGGCAACGGCACCCACAAGACCTCTGCGCTCCTGGCAGAGGAAGGTCTGAACGTCATCGGTCTCCCCAAGACCATCGACAACGATCTTTACGGCACGGATGTGACCTTTGGTTTCCATACGGCAGTGGACATCGCCACCGATGCGCTTGACCGTCTGCATACCACGGCAGCAAGCCATTCCCGCATCATCGTCTGCGAGATCATGGGCAACAAGGCAGGCTGGCTGACGCTCTATGCCGGCATCGCAGGCGGCGCAGACATCATCCTCCTGCCGGAGATCCCGTATGACATCGACAGCGTATGCAATGCCGTTGCAAAGCGTGCGCAGAAGGGCAAGGGCTTCTCGATCCTTGCCGTTGCAGAGGGCGTATTCGACACCCAGACGGCAAAGCTCAAGAAGAAGGAGCGTGAGGCATACCGTGCGGAGAACGGCAACGACACCGCCCGCATCGCAGCCCAGATCGAGAAGAACACCGGCATCGAGGCAAGAGTCTGCGTACCCGGTCACATGCTCCGTGGCGGTACCCCGAGCGCCTATGACCGTCTGCTGGCAACGCAGTTCGGCGTTCATGCCGCAAAGCTGATCGCCGAGGAGAAGTACGGCAGGACCGTCGCCCAGAGAGACGGCAAGATCGTATCCAACAAGCTCGCCGACATCGCCGGCAAGAAGAAGCTCGTTGACCCCAAGGGGCAGGAAGTCCAGACTGCAAGAGATCTTGGCATCAGCTTTGGTGATTGAGCGGGGAGCCCCCGCTGGCAGACGCACGCCGAGTTTCACCGTTTAGGATGGCGTAGAACATACGCTGATAGTCAAGTTTACCGCATGTCCCCAATGCTTCGCAAAGGGGACATCGCTATTATGAGTCAATTTATAGAAAAATGCTCGCTGAAGTCCGCACTTCAGCGAGCATTTTCATTATGACAGCTTCGCCAGCTCCGCAAACTGCTCCCGCATCGCCGGATACAGCCTTGTATAGAGCCGGTAATATGTCTCATAAACCGGGATATTCTCTGCGATCGGCTCCTGCACCGTTCCTCTGTGGATGACCGCATCACATGCCGCCGGCACAGAGGGATAGATCCCCGCACCGACCATTGCCAGGATAGCCACGCCGAGCGCAGGTCCCTCCTTCGAGGCGACCGTCCCGACCGGAACGCCGTACAGATCCGCTAACATCTGCCGCCAGACGGGGGATGTCCCGCCGCCGCCGCACGCCATCATATCCGAGACGTTCACGCCCATCTCCCGGCAGACCTCCACGCAGTCCCGCAGCGAATAGGTCACGCCCTCCATCACCGCCCGCAGCATATCCCGCTTGGTATGCATCGCCGACAGCCCGAAGAACACGCCTCTTGCGTCCGGGTCAAGGTGCGGTGTGCGCTCACCCATCAGATAGGGCAGATACAGCAGCCGGTTCGCCCCGATCGGGCTTTCCTGCACCGCCTTGTCCATGAGATAGTACGGATCCACGCTCATGAGCGCCGCCGTCTCCTTCTCGGACTCGCAGAAATTGTCCCGGAACCATTTCAGGGACAGCCCTGCACCCTGCGTCACGCCCATGATATGCCACGCCCCCGGCACCGCACAGCAGAATGTGTGGACACGCCCCTTCGGGTCGATGGTGATGTCCGAGGTATGCGCAAATACCACGCCGCTCGTGCCGATGGTGGTGAATGCCTTGCCGTCCCGGACAACGCCCGTTCCGACCGCCGCCGCCGCATTGTCGCCCGCACCGCCGACCACCGGGATGCCCGGCACCAGCCCGCAGCGCTCCGCCGCTTCCTTTGTGAGCTCCCCGGTAATTTCCGGCGATTCATAGACCTTTGCCAGCATGGCTTTGTCGATACCGAGCTTTCCGAGCACCTCATCCGACCAGCAGCGCCCCGGAATGTCAAGAAGCTGCATCCCGGAGGTATCGCTGACCTCCGTGGCATATTCGCCCGTCAGACAGAAGCGCACGTAATCCTTCGGCAGCAGGATATGCCGGCATTTCGCATAGATCTCCGGTTCATGGTTCCGCACCCACAGGATCTTGGATGCCGTAAAGCCCGTCAGCGCGGGGTTCGCCGTGATTGCCATGAGCCGGTCAGCACCGACTTTTTCGGTGATCTCGGCGCATTCCGCCGCCGTCCGCTGGTCGCACCAGATGATGGAGCGCCGCAGCACACGGTTCTCCGCATCGAGCATCACGAGCCCGTGCATCTGCCCGGAAAGCCCGATGCCTTTCACATCCTCCGCTGCGATGCCGGACTTGTCCATCACCGCCCGGACAGTGTCAAATGCCGCCTCCCGCCAGTCCGCCGGCTCCTGCTCGGCATAGCCGTTCTGCGGCTGATAGAGGGGATATTCGATGGTATGCGAGGCAATGACCTGCCCCATCTCGTCAAACAGCACCGTCTTGGTGCCGCTCGTCCCGAGGTCGATCCCGATGACATAGCGCATGTAGATCACTCCCTGTTCATAGCTTTTTGTTCAGCTTCCAGCTTTGTCAGCTTTTGCTGTTCGATGCGGACGATCTGCTCCATCTGGCTGCATTCCGTCTGCATCTCATTTCGTTTCCGTAAAAGGCGTTCTTTGTCCTCAGAAAGCCGTTTTTCCTCCTCCTGCAATGCCCTGACCGCCTGGAGCCGGTTTTTCCTTGTCAGATAGATGATACCGAGCACGCACAGGATGATCGTGAACATGATCAGAAACCAGAACCCTGCCACAGCGCCGACCAGACAGGCGACCGCCCCGGCGAACCACAGCACAGCCGGGAGCGTTTCCTTCGTTACATTCGGCTGATAGGTCTTCCGGATGGCATTCTCACGCTCTGTGATGCGCTCCTGCAAGCCTGACATTGCCGTATCCATGCGCTCCCGATAGTCCGTCAGGGACTTCTGCGCTTCGTCTACCGCACGGCGCTGCGCCTCGATCTCCGCCTCCTGCTGATGCCGGAGCCGCAGCTGACGGTAGTCATGCATCGTCCGTTTCAGCTCCGGCAGAGCGGCTGCATCCGCCGCTTCCTGCACAAAGCCATACCATGTTCCGACCTGTTCCATATCCGCATCCGGATCCGTGAAATTTTCCGTCAGAATGCGGATCTTGCCCCACCAGCCCTCATAGCGGCTGGGGTAGGAATCGGTCATCTCCTCATAGACAGCCGCCAGCTTTACCTGTTCATGGAGCCGGAGATAGACAGCCTCCTTTTCCAGCAGCTCCTCCATCGAAGGCTTCCCGCCGTAGCTGATGACGTTATCCGCATGGATATGATATTGGATATGGTAATTGTTGATCGCTTTTTCTGTTATAAATGGATTCCCGCAGAATGTGCAGATGCCGGCTTCCTTGCCGCCATCGACCTCCAGCTTTCCGCCGCAGCTCGGGCATATCGCTGAAACGAACGGCATTCTGACCCGCCTCCTTCTTCACGGATGTCAGTTCAGATCGAATCCTCATCCATCTTCGACACAAACAGCGCACACTCCATCGACAGCCGGAACGCCTCCTCGGGGGTGATGACCTGTGCAGCGATCTTCATCATATTCTGGAGCACGATGCCGAACAGCACCGGGTATTCCTCCGGGCTCTCGCAGTATTTCGCCGTCATGTTGTCATAGATGCCGTCCCAGCAGTTGCGCACCTCCGTGTAGACGAACGCCGGCGGGAACGTGTTCCAGATGCGGTACTCCTTGTCGCCGATGACGGACGCCGCACGTCGGATCAGCGGCACGACTGCCGGCGCTTCGGCATCCTTCGCAGCCTGCTCAAAAAAGCCGTTGCAGAACGACAGCACGCTGTACTTGTCTTCGAGCAGATACTTGTTCACGTCGTCGCCCATGTAGAATTTCTTGTGCGCATCCGTCTCCACAACGACGAATTTCCCGCCGGTCGCCTTCACCGCCTGATGGCAGGCATACCCCGCCAGACCGGACGCATACAGCAGCCCCCGCTGCGCATCAAAGCCCTTTTCGGTGCTGAATACGTGGTTGAACATGTTGATGATACTGCCGGCTTTCCCGGCGATTCTTTCGAGATCCATAGCTTCCTCCATATAAATGATGTTGTCTTCCGAGTATGCTCAGAAGTCCTCTAAAAACTGCGGCGGCACGGCTTTTGTCAGCCAGACGCCGTTTGCAGACAGATAGAACACATGCCCCTGCCGTGCCATTTCTGCGGCAGGGATGCGGAAAATATGCGGCTTTCCGTGCCGGATGCCGACCTTCTGCGCGGTCTCCACATCCTTCGACAGATGCACATAGAGCCTGCTCATGGGCTTGAGCCCCTCCGCACGGATGGCAGCGACAAGGCGCTCCGCCGTGCCGTGGTAGAGGTATTCCGGCGGGGCTGTCTCCTGCAATTCCACATCCACAGGGACGGAATGCCCCTGGTTCGCCCGGATAAGGGTGCCGTCCTCGTTGAAGGCATAGCGCCCCTTCTCGTCTGTCCGCACGATCTCCTCCAGCACAGCCCGGTCAATGGGATGCCCCGCCGCCGCAAAGCCTGCAAGCAGCGCCTCGACATCCGCCCAGCCGTGCTCATCGAGGGTAATGCCCGCCGCCTCCGGCTGATGCCGCAGCACCAGGGCAAGGAATTTGCTCAGTTTGGTCAAATTCATAGATATCACTTCCTTTTGTATACGAAAAAAGATGCAGGTGCAGGAGGCTCAGCCCCCTGCCGGGGAGGGTTTAGGGAGGGCGAGCAGTCCTCCCTGAGTCGGCGTCAGCCGACCGAAAAGCCCTCGTTATCCATTACGTCCCCAGATGCGCTGCCATCTGCCGTGCCGCTTCCGTCATCTCCTGCAACAGCTCCGCAGCCGACATCCGGTAAGCGCCATTTCCAAGAATGATGATCTGCTCCGTGCCGTCCGATGTGGCAACGCGCACGCGGCAGTCCTTCACCAGCTCGTGGGAAATGCGCTCGATGTAGGAATCCGCCGTCTCGGCTTCCTTCGTGTAGACGATGCTGATGCCGCTCTCCTGCGTGACGCTGCCGGGATTGCCCTTCACGCGGTAGGCATCGAACACCACAATCAGCTCACACTGCCGGTAGCCGCGGTAATTCGCCAGCAGATGGATGAGCCGCGCCCGGGCGGCATCGAGGTTCTCAGCAGCGATCTTCCGCAGCTCCTCCCATGCAAAGATGATATTATAGCCATCCACCAGCAAATACTCCGGCCCCTTCGGCAGGGGAACGGACTTCGTCTTCGGCGCAGGCTTTTCCGTATGCATATGATGCCGCTCGTCACGCTTGTCCCGCTTCACGGCGCCGTAAGTCCGCTCGAAGATCTCCATCAGCTCCTTGTCCTGCGCCGCACTCCCGGTATATGCCTCCCGGACAGCCCGCACAGGCGCCGCCTCGGGCAGCTCGGACTTGGCACGGAGATAGCTTTCGGTATGCATCCGGTTCGGCACCTCGTCCCACTTCACCAGCTCGCCGGCACCGTGGGAGCAGAAGATCGAATCCGGCGAATTGTCGAGGTCGCCCTCCGGGCGGTAATCCGCCGCCGCAATGACCTCCTCCGCATTCACACACGGCGCATACCCGGACGGTGTCGCCGAAAAGCGCCCCCTGCCACGGGTATACTCCGTCACCTCGCTCTTGTAGGTCATCAGGAAGGCAGCCGGCGCTTCACCGGTGAGGATGGTGTTTTCTCCTGCCGTTTCGGGCGCAGAGAGCGTGGCACCTGCATTTTGCAGGTCGGTCATCGCCCGTCCGATATTGCCGGATGGTATCTCCAGCCTAAACTGCATCCACGGTTCGAGCAGCACGCTCTCCGCCTGCATGAGCCCCTGCCGCACAGCCCGGTAGGTCGCCTGCCGGAAATCGCCGCCCTCGGTGTGCTTCTTGTGCGCACGCCCTGCGGTGAGGGTGATCTTCATGTCCGTGATGGGCGCACCCGTCAGCACGCCCAGATGCTGCTTCTCCCGCAGATGCGTCAGGATCAGCCGCTGCCAGTTCCGGTCGAGCGCATCCTCCCGGCAGACGGACGAGAACACCAGCCCGCTGCCACGCTTGCCGGGTTCGAGCAGCAGACGCACCTCGGCATAGTGCCGCAGCGGCTCATAATGCCCCATGCCCTCGACGGTCGTGGCGATCGTCTCCTTATATGCCACGCCGCCCGGGACAAATTCCGCCCGGATGCCGAATCGCTCCTCTAATACATGCTGCAAGACAGCCTGCTGGATCTCGCCCATCAGCAGCACATGGATCTCCTGCAACCGGCTCGAAAACTGCACATGCAGCTGCGGATCCTCCTCCTCGAGCTTCCGGAGCGCCGTCAGAGCCGTGTGTACCTGTATCTCCTCCGGGAGCTGCACTGCATAGCGCAGCACGGGCTCCAGGACGGGCGGTGCGGCATCGGCTTCCGTGCCGAGCCCCTGCCCGGGATAGGTCTCCGTGAGCCCCGTCACGGCGCAGATCATGCCGGGATAAGCTTCATCCTCCTGTACGAATCTGGCACCGGAATACAGCCGTATCCGGTTGACCTTCTCGTCCCCGCAGATCGTATCCCGCACATGCAGCACCCCGCCTGTGATCTTCAGATGCGTCAGGCGGCTGCCCTGCTCATCCTCGGTGATCTTGTAGACCCTTGCACCGAAGTCCGGACGCTCTTCGAGGGGCAGCGTCAGCCGTTGCAGCAGCTCGAAAAATGCCGGAACGCCCTCTAATTTCAGCGCTGCCCCGAACATGCACGGGAATACATGCCGCAGCCGGATCGCCTGTGCCAGCGCCGCATCATCGGGCATTTCTCCGGCGAGCACCTGCTCCATGAGGACTTCGTCACAGCTCCCGACCGCCTCGGCAAAGTGCTCGTCCGCCTGCGGATAGCTGCCAAAATCGACACATGCCGACCCGAACCGCTCCGTGAGCTGCGCGATGAGTTCTTCCCGGGTGAGATGGGAGATGTCCATTTTGTTGATGAAGAGGAAGACCGGCACGCCCACATGCTGCAGCAGCTTCCAGAGCGTTTCCGTATGGCTCTGGATGCCCTCGGAACCGCTGACAACTAAGATGGCATAGTCCAGCACGGACAGGGTACGCTCCATCTCCGCAGAGAAATCCACATGTCCGGGTGTGTCGAGCAGGTCAAATTCGAGTACCGGATGCTTGTCATCCGGAAGCAGAATGCGAGCCTGCTTGGAGAAAATGGTGATGCCCCGCTCTTTTTCAAGGGCATCGGTATCGAGAAAGGCATCGCCGTGATCGACCCTGCCAAGCCGCCGGAGAGCGCCTGCCGTATAGAGCAGCCCCTCCGAAAGCGTGGTCTTGCCGGAGTCAACATGCGCAAGAATGCCGATGGTAAGACGTTTCATGGTGTCTCCTTTCGCTGTATGTCATGGACTATTCCGGGAACTGGATACCGCCCTCGAAATCCACATCCGGCTCCATGAGCGGGACATTTTCATCCACAAGGGCATTGCCGTAGATGTCCGTCAGCCGGAAGGTGAACGGTCCCGACCCCATGTCCATTGTCTCAAAATAGTTATAGTTCCGGCGTGGGACTTCGATGAACTGCCCGTCCGCCCCGAGGTACTCGAAGCGTGTCACCGGGTAGAGATGGTTGCGGATCTGCACGCCGCACCAGAATGCTGTGCTGCCCTCCTTGTAGCGGTAGGAAACAGGCGCATCGAGCGCCGTGTCACGAGGCACGATCTTCCACGAGCAGGGTACACGACCCTTCTCCACCGGTGCGATCAGCGGGAAGGCATCCGTGTAGAGGTCAAGGTCGCCCTTCTTCCCCTCCGGCAGCTCGTCCGTCACCAGCACGTTGATCGTCCCGAGCTCGCCGGTCACTTCAAGGTATGCCCCCGCCAGCTGGGAATTGTTCCAGTCGTAGTAATTCATCGCCGTGATCCAGTAATCCCGGCTCACCGGGTCAAGCATGGCGCACCCGCCCTCATAGCCGCCGCCGTAGAAGGTCGCTTCGCCCGTGTGGACGGTGCCCATCGGTTCAAGGGCGCATTCGTTCTTGAACCGCTTCATCAGTGCCAGGTCAAACACATCCACCACGCCGTCTGCATTGAGGTCGCAGCCCGCCGGGAGGTCGTTCTTGCCCGTCAGCAGCCACTCCTGCAAGGCGGGGATATTGCCTGCCTCCGATGCATCCGCAGAAAGCGCCGGGAGCGCTGCGATGCAGAGCAGGGCAGAGAGAACGGCGGTCATCCGTTTCATCGTCATCTTCCTTTCTGGTTCATACTGATCCTCAAAACTAAATAGATAAAGCAGGTTAAGGGGGCGCAGCCCCCTAAAAAAACCCTTCCTCCCCCGCGCCTGTGCCCGGATGGGTATGCGGGGGTGACTCCCCACGGGGTGGGGAGATGTCCGCAGGACAGAGGGGACTCGCCGCCCGTAAGGCGGGTGCCGCCGAATGGCGGCGGAGGGGGCAAGCTTTACTTGTTTATCGAAGTAAAGTGGAGCAGTATCAGAGCTTGAGCTTTGCGGTCGGGTCGGTCATGCCGGTCATCTCATTCTTGCAGTTCAGCAGCAGGACATAGATCTCGTGCTGCCCGCCATTGATCGCAAGCTCGATGAATTTGTCGATGTTGCGCTTGGAAAAGAGCTTGCCGGTTTCGATGGCCTTTGCCACAGCAGCGACATTGCCAGATCCGATCAGGAACGTGCAGAATTTGGTGAAATTCTTCTTGATGTAGGGGAACAGGTTCTCCTCGTCATAGTCTGCAAGGAAAAGCTGCGCCAGTACCGCGTGTTTCACCGGATGCGACATTTGCACAGCATAGTCCTTCTTCAGGATCATGTTGCAGATGTCGCCGATCTGCTCACTGTTTGCCTCACCCGGCTTAGTGATCGTCACGCCGGCGACCGTGAACGTTTTCAGGCTGTAGCAGCTCTGGAAGACAGCATATCCGATCTCCCGGATGCCGCTCCCGATGGTGACGGATGCCAGCTTGCCGCAGTCCTGGAACGCCAGCATCCCGAGCTCGGTCACACTGTCCGGGATGACGGCGGACGTCAGGCTTTTGCACCAGCGGAATGCCTCGTCGCCGATGCTTGTCACGGTGTCCGGAATGGTGACGGATTTCATCAAACCGCATCCGTCAAAGGCACTTCTGCCGATTTGAGTCACGCTCACCGGAATGGTGACGCCGGGCGTATCTTTTTGGCAGCGCTTCAGGATGCCGTTTTCGATCAGTAATTCCATAGGATGTCCTCCTGTAATGTAAGATTGCTTTCCTATTTATATTATAGCACGCTGTGCAGCCTGGTGTCAACTACGAGAGGCTACTTTCTGAAAATAAGAAAAAAATTATTGTTTTTCAATAAAAAGTACTTGACAAATGATAATTCTCGTGCTATACTATAATCACAGCAAGGGGGATGCCCCGTCAGCATACCAACAACAGGAGGACTTTCACTATGTGGACAAAAGACAGATCACTGGCGCTTTCGATCATTCTGGTGCGGGCGCTGTTCGTTTTCATCATCATACTGGCGCTCTGTGTGCCGATCATGGTACACTGGTACGACATCACCTATTCCGAGCGCATCGGTCTGGTGGAGGGCTCGGTCTTCTGGCCGCTGTCGATCTGCCTGTATGCCGCAGCGGTCTGCGGTGAGCTCTGTCTCTGGCATCTCGGCAAGCTCCTCCTGAACATCAAGGCGGATCAGGTCTTCATCCCGGAGAACTGCAAGCGCCTGCGCCTGATCTCGTGGTTCTGCCTGCTGGTGGCAGTGCCGTTCTTCGTGTTCGGATTCTGGCGCTATTTAGGCTTTCTTGTGGCACTGGCAGCTGTGTTCTGCGGCATTCTCATCCGGGTCATCAAGAACCGCTTTGAAAAGGCAGTCCTCTTGCAGGAAGAGAACGATTACACGATATAAGGAGGAACATCTATGCGTATCATCGTCAATCTCGATGTCATGATGGCAAAGCGCAAGATCTCCTCCGGCGATCTGGCAAAGCGCATCGACATCACACCCGCCAACCTGTCCATTCTCAAGACCGGCAAGGCAAAAGCCATCCGCTTTTCCACGCTCGAAAAGCTCTGCGAGGTGCTCGACTGCCAGCCGGGGGACATTCTCGAATTCCGGAAGGAGGAGGACTGACATGCAGCCCAGAAAAACCGCCATCTGCTATGGCATCGCCGCACTTGCCCTGTTCCTGATCGAATTTGTGATCGGAAAATGGCTCAACGACTGGCATTTTGTCCGTGCCTACATGGGCGACGTGCTCGTGATCCCGCTGCTCTACTGCCTTGTGCGCATCTTCACGAACAAGCTCCCCCGCACCATGCCGCTCGTCATCTTCGGCATCGGTGTTGTGACAGAGATCACGCAGTATTTCAAGCTCTATGCCATCCTCGGCTTTGAAAGGAACTCGCTCCCGGCGATTCTGCTCGGCACCAGCTTCTCCTGGTATGACCTGATCTGCTACGCCGCCGGAACGGTGCTGATCTATCTGGCAGAATGGCTTATTTTCACAGCGATAGGTAAGCGTAATGAAACCGCTTAAAGATGTGCTATGCTCTGCAATGATGGCTGTGCAGTTTGTCTCTGCTGTTTTCATGACAGAGCTCATCTCCTGCAAATCCTCCGCACTGGCGCTGCTCTATACGATCCTGACCGCAGGCATCTGGACAGTGCTTTTGCTGAGCGAGAGCAGGGGAGAGGTGCTCCTGAAATGGCTCCTCTCCGTGCCGCTCTGCTATCCGGTGCTGCTGTACTTCTGGCATACGCACTATGCCGTCCGGGCGCTGAACCGGGCGCTCCCCGGCTATGGACGACAGTCGGCGGGCGGTGCCTTTGCGGGAAGTATGTTTGTAGTGCTCCTGACAGCGCTCTGTGCCATCGGGCTGACCGCAGCCCTTGCCCGCCCGCAGGAGCCCAAGCCCCGGCAGGAAGCCGTCCGCCTTGGCATCGGCGCAGGCTATACGGCACTCGTTGCCATAGCCATCGTGATGCTGGAGCAGCAGTTCCCTGCCTATGAAATGCTTATATCGAGCGTCTGACGCTTATTGAAAGAAAGGAGAATCCCCATGAACGAAGAGAATTATTCCGTCCTGTACTCCGAGCAGCCCAACACATTCCCGGATGTCCGGGAACAGCCAAAGCCCGAGATCGTTTATACCAAGCCGGAGCACATCGCCGCCATAGCCGCATTCCCCGCAGGCTTCCTGATCGTGCGGCTGTTCTTCTACCATGTGCCGGGACTGTTCACCACACTGCTCTGCTGGGCGCTGCTGACGCTCATGCTCGTGTTCCTGCACAAGTCGGAGAAGCATCTCCGCACCGGCGACAAGCTCTACACCGCCGTGCTGTACATTTTGCCGCTCGTCTACACCATTTCCGCCAACCGCCTTCTGCAAGGCATGACCTCGGTCTTCCTGCTCCTCGCAAGCGGACTGTTCTTGCTGCGGGCAGCGAACCCGGATGCCGATGTCCTGCGGTTCCTGCCGATGACGCTCTTCACCGGCACCTTCGGGGCAGCCTTCCCGCATGTCCCGGAGACCTTCAAGGCTGCCGCACAGGGCACCGTCAGCAAGAGCCTGCTGAAAAATGTCGGCTATGTCATCGCAGGGCTCGTCATCGCCTTCCCCGTGACCTGCATCGCCGCAGCACTGCTCGTAAATGCCGATGACAACATGGCATTGATGCTCAACAACATCCTGCAATTCCCGACGGAGGAGCTCGTCTGGCTCGTGCTCAGCATCCTGTTCGGCATCCCGGTCGGCGCATTGGCATTCAGTATGCTGTTCACCGCATCCCGCCGCAAGATCGAGGTGGACAATGCCGCCTGTGAAAAGAAGGTCGATTATCTGCACTTCCTGCCGAATGTCATCGTCTACGCCGCCGCAACGCCCCTCTGCATCCTCTACATCCTCTTCTTCCTCTCTCAGCTCCAGTACATGACCGGCGGCTTCACCGGCGAAACAGCGGGCTTCACCTACGCAGAATATGCACGCCGCGGCTTCTTCGAGCTCTGCGCGGTCTGCGGCATCAACCTGCTCATGCTGGCCGGGATGGGCTTCCTTGCACGCATCGGCGGAGCGGTCAAGCCGATCGCCCTGCGCCTGTACAGCGGCTTCCTCTGCCTGAGCTCCATCGTCCTCGCCGGCACGGCGCTTGCCAAGATGGCGATGTATATCCGCATCTACGGCATGACCCGCCTGCGTGTGTACACAAGCTGGTTCATGATCGCACTGGTGATCGGCTTTGTCGCCATCCTCGTGCGCCAGTTCGTACCGACGCTGAACCTCGGCAGATTCACGGCGATCCTTGCCGCCGTGATGCTCGGGCTGCTGTGCCTGTCCCGCCCGGATGCGTGGATCACGCGCTATAATGCGGAAATGTACCTCGCCGGACAGCTCGAAGAATTTGACGATGACCTCCTCGAGGACATGTCCGAGGATGCCTGGGCAGCGCTTGCAGTCTATGATGATGCCACGCTCGCCAGACTTGGCAAGGTAGAAGCATTTTCCGACTCCCTCCCCGATGAGCTGCATGAACATGCGCAAAATCGGGACTTCTGGGAGCGCCTGAACCTCTCGTCCGTGCTCCTGCATGTCAGAGGATGAGCCCATGCAGACCAGACGCATCACAAAGGGACTGCTTGTGGCGCTCCATCTGATCGGGATCGCCTGCCTTATCTGGCTCTCGTACCGCTATCTGCGGCATGACACCACGGTCGCCAACCCGGATGCCATGCTGCCGATGGAGGACTGGGATGGTGCCGGTTTCCTGCTGACGCTGGGGCTCGGTCCCATGATCGCCGCCAATACGGCAGGGTTCCTGTTTCTACTCCCGAAGGAAAAGCCGCTCTGGCTCCGGCTGCTGGTATTCTTGCCCGCTGTGATCGAACTGGTGCTGGTGGTGCATTATCTGATCTTCTCGTGAAAGGAGAAACGCAATGGAGACTGTTTCCGACATAGCACAGATGCTGCTTGGAATTCCGATGATACTCCTGTTTTTCTCCGGACCACTGTGCCTGCAATTACTGTTCTATCTCCCGTCAAAAAAGGCGTTCCGGAAGATCCCGCCGCCGATCTTGTACTGGATTTGTCTGGCATTGAATACCGCCATTCTCATATTTCAGATCTGTTATACAGATCAAAGGCAGGATCCCGCAGAGATGGAAGCGATGGACGCTTTCGACACGCTGCTCCAGGTCATTCTCTGGCTGCCGTCTTATCTTGGTGTTGTAATTGCAGGGATCGTGACCACCGTGAAGTATTACAAGGAAAAGCAACGAAATTTATGATTGTTAAAGCGGGTTAAGGGGGCGCAGCCCCCTTAAAACCAATTCCTCCCCCGCTTGCGGGGGAGGTGCCGACGAACGGCGGCGGAGGGGGCAATCTGAGGGTGCTTCCCCCGAGAATCAAAAACTCTCCGAAGCAGACACTTCCTGAAAGGACGATCATCATGCCGCAAACCTCTCCGTTCCGCTATGCGGATGACAACAAGCGCTATCATACGCTGAACTATTATAATAAGCACCGCTTCGGCGGCAGGGTCTACAAAGCTGTGCTCGACGGCGGCTTCACCTGCCCGACCATTGACGGCACCAAGGGCTTTGGCGGCTGCGATTTCTGTGACGGCGGCAGCGGGGCTTTCACCAAGCCGCTGCAACTCCCGGAGCAGCTTGCCCTCGAACGGGAGCGCATCCACAAGCAGAATGCCAATGCCCGCATCATCGCCTATTTTCAGGCGCATACCTGTACCTACGGCGAGCCCTCGCACCTGCGGGCGCTGTACGAGACAGCCCTTGCCGCCCCGGATGTGATCGGTCTGTCCATCGGCACCCGCCCGGACTGCCTGCCGGAGGATGTGCTGGCGCTGCTTTCGGAGCTGAATGAGCGCACGCACCTAACCGTGGAGCTCGGCTTGCAGACTGCCCACGATGCCACGGCGGATTCCTTCGGACGGGGGTATCCCTATACCGTATTTCTGCATAGCTATGAGCGTTTGCAGAAGCTCGGCATCCGCACCTGCATCCACCTCATCGACGGTCTGCCCGGAGAGCGGATAGAGGACATGGTCGAGACCGCCCGCATCGTCGGAAAGCTCCGCCCGCAGGCAGTCAAGCTCCAGCTTCTGCATATTTTAGAGGGCACCCGCTATGCCGCCCTCTGGCGGGAGGGCAGCATCCGCCCGATGGAGCAGGCGGACTATATCGAAACGGTCGTGCAGCAATTGGCAGTCCTGCCGCCGGAAACGGTCATCGAGCGTCTGACGGGTGACGGCGAGAAATCCCGCCTGCTGGCGCCCCAGTGGAGCACCGACAAGATCCGCACCCTCGGCAGCATTGACAAACGCATGGCCGAGCTCGATCTGGTGCAGGGAGAAGATTTCCGCCCATAAACCTAAGATCGTTTTTTTGCTCAAGCTTTTTTTTCGTAAAAAAAGCTTGCAGGGGTCAAGGGGGCGGCGCCCCTTGTCGTCGTCCGCAGACGGCGAAATCTCCTAAGCCCGAAGGCGCTCCGCAAGGGAGGGCGTCCCCTACCTTTCCCTCCGAGCAAGCCTCTCCTTGCCGCCTAAGGCGGCAACAAACTACTCCCATACCACAAAAACTCCCCCTCACAACTCTTCGTGAGGGGGAGTTCATCATGTTCTAAAGCAACCGCTTAGCCGAGGACTACAACGACCTCATGCTCGCCGCCGTCAAATGCGGGAACAACGGTGCCGTCAACTGCCTTGCCGTCAACGGTCAGGCTCTTGACGCCCTTGCAGACGTGGTTCGGGTTCTCGACCTTGATGTTGTAGGTCGCACCACGGAACTGACGGGTAGCGGTGAAGCCGTCCCACTCGTGCGGGATGGACGGATCGACCTTCAGACCGTCGAAGTCAGGCTGTACACCGAGGATGTACTGGGAGATCGCTACCATGTTCCATGCAGCGGTACCGGTCAGCCAGGAGTTCTTGCCCTCGCCGAAGCGGGAAGCGTCCTTGCCGGCTACCATCTGACCGTATACATACGGCTCAGTCTTGTGCAGGTCGGAGATCTCCTCGTTGAATGCCGGAGCGATCTCGCTGTAGTACTTGAATGCCTGATCGCCCTCGCCTGCATATGCAGCAGCGCAGATGATCCATGCATTGTTGTGTGTGAAGATACCAGCGTTCTCCTTGTAGCCGCCCGGATAGGTGGAGATCTCACCGTACTGGATGTAGTACTTGGAGAATGCCGGGTTGTTCAGTACAAGGCCGTACTTGGTGTTCAGACGCTCCTCGATGGCAGCGAGGGTCTTCTTGTCAGCGCCCTCCTCCTTGCCGATCTCGGACATGATGGCAAAGCCCTGCGGCTCGATGAAGATCTGACCTTCCTCGCACTCCTTGGAGCCCATCTTGTTGCCGTATGCGTCGTAGGCACGCAGGAACCAGTCGCCGTCGAATGCGGATTCCATCACGTTCTTCTTCATCTTGTCGATCTCAGCCTGTGCAGCAGCAGCCTCGTCATCCTTGCCCAGGTGCTTGAGGATGCCGACATAAGTCGGGCCAACATAAGTGAACAGCGTAGCGACCATGACGGACTCAGCCACCTTGGAGTAGCCGCCCTCTGCTGCGAACTTCGGATTGGTGTAGGTCTGGAAGCTCTCACCGGGGGTATCCGAGAAGCAGGACAGGTTCACGCAGTCGTTCCAGTCAGCACGCATAGCCAGCGGCAGCCCGTGCGGGCCCAGATTGTTCACGATGTGATAGAAGGAGACCTTCAGGTGATCCAGCATCGGCTTAGCCTTGCTGTCGTCGTTGTCATAGGGAACCATCTCGTCGAGGATGCCCCAGTCGCCGCTCTCCTTGATGTAGGAGCCAACGGACAGGATCATCCACAGCGGATCATCGGAGAAGTCGCCGCCGATGTCGGAGTTGCCCTTCTTGGTCAGAGGCTGATACTGATGATAGCAGCCGCCGTCCTCGAGCTGGGTGGAAGCGAGGTCGATCAGACGCTCTCTTGCACGATCCGGGATCTGATGAACGAAGCCCAGGATATCCTGGTTGGAGTCACGGAAGCCCATGCCCCTGC
The DNA here is from genome assembly GCA_024684395.1 of Oscillospiraceae bacterium. GTDB lineage: Bacteria > Bacillota > Clostridia > Oscillospirales > Ruminococcaceae > UBA3855. The sequence goes on along the minus strand of JAIKWY010000170.1, from coordinate 7,620 downwards.
CGATACCGGACTCGAAGTAGGAAGCGGAACGGGACAGGTTGAACGTTACCATGCACTGGTACTGGTTCCAGATGTTGACCATTCTGTTGACCTTGTCGTCCGGGGTGTTGACATTGAGGATGCCCAGGAGCTTGTCCCAAGCAGCACGCAGCTCGTCCAGACCGGCAGCTACCTTCTCAGGTGTGTTGAACTGCTCGATCATAGCGTGAGCCTTTTCCTTGTTGATGGTCACGCCGTCAGCCTCAAACTTCTTGTCCACCGGCATTTCCACATAGCCGAGAATGAAGACGAGGGTCTTGGTCTCGCCGGGAGCGAGGGTGATCTCCTTGAAGTGGGAAGCGATCGGGGACCAGCCGTCAGCGAAGGAATTGCTTGCCTTGCCGTTGGTGACAGCCTGCGGGTCGCCGAAGCCGTTGTACAGACCGATGAAGGAATCACGGTCGGTGTCATAGCCGTCAATGGTGTCATTCACGGTGTAGAATGCAAAGTGATCACGGCGGTCACGGTACTCGGTCTTGTGATAGATGGTGGAACCCTCTACCTCAACACGGCCGGTGGAGAAGTTTCTCTGGAAGTTGGTGCAGTCATCCTGTGCATCCCACAGGCACCACTCAGCGAAGGAGAAGAACTGGAAGGTCTTGGACTCCTTGCCCTCGTTGGTGAGAACGACCTGCTGCACCTCACCGGAATAATTCTGCGGTACGAAGAAGGTCACCTCAGCCTTGAGGTCGTTCTTCTTACCGGTGATAACGGTATAGCCCATACCGTGGCGGCACTCATAGAAATCGAGCTCCGTCTTGACAGGGGACCAGCCGGGGTTCCAGACGGTACCGTTGTCCTTGATATAGAAATAGCGGCCGCCCATGTCGATCGGCACGTTGTTGTAACGATAACGGGTGATTCTTCTGAGGCGGGCATCCTTATAGAAGCTGTAGCCGCCTGCCGTGTTGGAGATCAGGGAGAAAAATGCCTGTGTTCCGAGATAATTGATCCACGGATAGGGTGTTCTCGGGGAAGTGATGACGTACTCCTTCTTGGCGTCATCAAAATGACCGAATTTTTGCATAGTGATTACTCCTTTTCTTGTTTTGTGGATTCTGTACTATCAGAGAGCTGATCCCACAGAACACTAATTTTATTATAGCATATTTCCCGACGAATAGCAAGTCTTTTCATTGAACGCCTTCGCTGAAAATCCCTCAATAACTTTGTGCATACTGCACAATCAGATGGCGCTCTATCCGTCAAAAAAACGATGCTGCACAAAAAACAAGGCGTCACTCTTTACAAATCATGCACGATCTGGTATACTTACTGTAAGAAAGCCATAAGCAAACGTGATGTTGGTATACAAAAATGCAGGAGGGATCCTATGGAACTGACAGACATCCTGACACGTCTTTCCGTGCTGAACCGGGACAACGGCAAGTACTTTTTCCGGACGGACAGACTGGACGCCATTGCCGAGCTTCTGTGGAACAGCAGCTACAGGCGGGTCAACGCCGACGGGCTGTTCGCTCTGTATGCGAAAAAGCCGCTGTCACAGCTCATGCAGGCGCCCGTGACGGTCATTTCGACGCATGTGGACTGCGAACGTGGCATCACAGCGTGCTTTTCTGCCTCTGTCGATGAGACATATATGCGAGGCACCTATGACAATGCTGTCACCAATGCGGCAGCCGTGGCGGCGATGCTCTCGGAGCAGCTCCCGGACAATGTCCTGATCGCCTTCACCGGAGATGAGGAAGAGGACTGCGGCGGTGCCAAGCAGCTTCTGGCGTTCCTGCGCCGGCAGAATGCCCGGATCCGTGCGATCGCCGTCCTCGATGTGACGGATATGGCATGGAATGCCAAGGCGGATCTCACCGTGGAGAATGATTTCTTCGACGATGACCTCGGCGAAACGATCATCCGCACGGTACAGGCTTCCGGCTATACATGGCGGTACGTACCGGCTGATCCGGATGATGTGCCGGACTATGTCCCGAAGGGCTGCCTGATCCACGAGGAAGCAGATGAGGATGAATCCTGGTACTACGATGAGGAGCGCCAGCAGTGTTTCAGCTTCTGTCTGCCGATCTTCGGCCCGATGCATTCCGATGAAGGCGTCCTGGCAAGAAAGGCGTCATTCCCGCATTATTATGACATGCTGATCCGGCTGATGCAGGCAATTTCCTGAAAGACCGGGGATCCGAAAACCAAGGAGGAGTATCATTATGAGATGTAATTCATGCGGCAGAGAGCTGCAAAACGGACAGATGTTCTGCCAGTGCGGCGCAACGGTAGGCTATTCGGGGACGGATGCGCTGAATCTGTACCCGGAGAAGAAAAAGAGCGCCCTGCCGCTGCTGATCGGCATGGGCGCAGGTGCGCTGATCTTTGTAGTGATCATCGTGCTGGTCGTGTCGGCAGCCACCAAGGGCAAGCGCAGCGTGACAGACCGCAGCAAGTGGGAGCGCCTGACGGGCACCGGCTTCTCGATGACCGTCCCGAGCGGCATGACTGACGGCGAAGTCGTGACGAAATCCGCCGAACTGAACACGCTCAAGCAGATGCACAACAGCGAGGTGGCGATCGCCGTCTCCTCTTATGCGTATGATGCCAAGAAGCTCGGCAGCATCAACCGCAAGAAGCTCCAGGAGATGATCCAGAAGCAGATGCCCACCAAGGACAGCAACGGTCACGAAATCAACCTCCAGGAGCGCGGCGGCTATTTCTATTATGACTATGAGCACGAGCAGTCCGGCATTTTCTTCGGCGCCAACTCCGTGCATGTCGTAGATGCGATGTTCGTCGGCAAATCGGCAGTCTATGACGTCGTTGTCTTCTGCCCCGAGAAAAAATATTCCGAATACGAGCCCTACATCTTCTCCTGGGTAGACTCCTTCCAAGGCGAATAGTAGCGTGACGCTGCACCCGTCCTGCTTCGCAGATTGTTACTGCACCGCTTCGGTGACCGCTTGCCCCTAACGCCTTTGGCGAAGGGGGCAATGCTGTTTTTTCTCAGGACGTCGCATCCGTTCGGATGCTCTCATTTGGTTTTCTGGTGTCTCAGATCGGTGGTGCAGCGTACCGGTTCTTTTTCCGTTTCAAACAACATCCCCCGCAGACCCATTATCTGCGGGGGATATTTTGCATTATACGATCGTATAGAAATGCTGATGGAACACAGCGCTTTCCTGCGGGGCGATCTCCCGCTTGCCGGTCAGACCTGCGGGCATATCCATGTTGGCAGCGTCGATCATGGCAGACATCGGCTCCGGGCAGAAATAGCCGTTGAAGCCCTTGTCGTTCCAGAAGATCCAGAACTTGTACTCCTCGCCGATCTCATAGGCAAGGCGTGTGCCGCTTGCGGTGTCTTCGAGCACGATGCCGTAGAAATCCTCACCGTCGAGTGTCATGTGCTCGGCAAAGTACATCTCATTGTCGATGTTCTGGAGCACCGGGCAGCGGCTGCCGGAGCGGTACTCAAGGTCACGCATCCCGAGCTCTGCGGTCTCGCCGGTGGGCAGGCAGCGCTCGTTGAGGATCCAGCGGTTGCCGATGGGCGCTGTGATGCGCTGGTCAGCTTCCTTGCCGCCGACCTTGAAGGGCGAATTGAACGCCGTATGTGTCGCCACGGAAATGGGCATCTGCTTGTCCGAGAGGTTGGTCAGCTTGAATTCATACTCCAGACCGCAGGCAGACAGCGTGAACAGGAACTCTGCCTTAAACTTCACCGGCAGATGCGGGAAGAAGGGATCCTTCTCGTCATAGACATACTCTGTCTTGCACCATGCGCAGTTGTCATCCGCCTTGTGCTCCACAACGGTATGCTTGCGCTTGTGCAGGAAGCCGTGGATGTGGTTGTTGTAGGGCGCCTTCTCGTTGACAGGCAGGTGGTAGACCGCATCCGAGGTCTTCAGCACGCCGTCAGCAAAGCGGTTCGGCAGGTAGAGCGTCGGCAGACCCCATACCTCTGCGGACTGCAAGAGCACGTCATAGGTATTGGTGTCCTTGAAGCGGAAGAACTCCACACCGTGGTTCTCATCCCGCAGGCGTACCACATTGGAGCCGAGGTCGGGGGCGATCAGAGCGGTGTAGCCGCCTGCATTCATCCGTACACAGGGCATATTGCCCCACTGCATCATCTGGGTCGTATTCATCTTTACTTTCCTCCTTCAACTGCCCGCTGACACAAATATGTTTTGATGATAAAGCAAAGCCTGCCCCCTCCGCCGCCGTTCGGCGGCACCTCCCCCAAGGGGAAGGACTGGGGGAGGGCGCTGTGCGCCCTCAGACCCGCTTTTTTGGATCAGTGCGGGTAAAGTGTTATATTCATTGTAGCATGGATTTGCAGATTTGTCCAGTGCTTTTGACAAACATCCCGGAAATGCACAGATATTATGCACTGATTTGTGCAATATCACGAAGAAGCCGCCTGCCTGCGAGGGCTCTTCTTTTTCTTGCCGAAAGCCCTTGCCAAAATGGCTGTATCATGGTATAATAACTATATCTGCGTTTTTCAAACTGATAGAAAAAGCGGGTTTGCGGGGGCGCAGCCCCTTACCCATTCCGCCCCCGCAAGCGGCGGAGGGGGTAACTATCATGGTTAAGAGGATCAGTGTTTTATAGGAAGGAGAACAAAACTATGGCACAACAAACACCGGAATCCTCCGGGATCGGGAAAGCCGTCAAGGACTGGCTGTTCCGGAACCGGTACTATCTGATCGCATTCTTTGTCCCCATCATCGTGATGTGCATCGCCTACGCCATCTTCGGGCTGTATCCCTTCGGGGAGGAGTCGGTGCTGGCGCTTGACCTGAATGCGCAGTACGTCTACTTCTTCGAGGCGCTGCGGGACAACTTCTGGGGCGACGGGAGCGCCTTCTACAGCTGGTCACGGAACCTCTCCGGCGGCTTCATGGGCGTCATCGGCTACTACCTCGCCAGCCCCTTCACGCTGATCGTCATGCTGTTGCCACGAAAAATGATCCTGACGAGCCTGCTCATCATGATCCTCTGCAAGATCGGCTCGGCGAGCGTGACCTTCTGTGTCTATCTCCAAAAATCCCGGAACATCGACCCGCTGCGGGCGGTACCGTTCAGCATCGCCTTCTCCCTCTGCGCCTACATGGTCATCCAGACGGTCGATCCGATGTGGCTGGACGGTCTGGTCTTCCTGCCGCTCATCATCCTCGGTCTGGAGCGCCTGATCGACACCGGCAAGCGGCTCGGCTTCATCATCCCGCTGGCGCTGATGTTCGTGGCGAATTTCTACATCGGCTATATGATCGGCATTTTCACGGTCATCTATTTCTTCTACTACCTGTTCTTCGGCAGAGACGAGCGCCGCGGCAAGGCGATGACCTATGTCTATGCCGGTCTGAACTACCTGCTCGGCGTCGTGCTGGCAGCGATGCTCTCCGCCTTCATGATCCTGCCGGTCTACAACGCCCTGAGCCTCGGCAAATTCGACTTCACCCCCAATCCCGACTACAGCGTCCGTTCGCAGTTCACCTCGGTGGACATCCTCGCACAGCTCCTGACCTGCCAGTATGACTCCGTGAACGTAGACGGCAGCCCGGAGATCTACTGCGGCATCCTCGCCGTGGTACTGCTCCCGCTCTACTTCCTCAACAGCAGGATCACCCTCCGCCAGAAGATCGGCAAGGCAGCGCTGCTGTTTGTGATGTTCTTCAGCATGTACATCAAGCCCATCGACATGTGGTGGCACGGCGGACAGGTGCCGAACTGGCTCCCTTACCGCTATTCCTTCATCATCTCATTCATTCTGCTCACCACGGCAGCAACCTCCGTTCTGGCGCTTGAAGGCCTGAAACGCTCCCACTTCACCGGGACATTCGTCGGCATCCTTGCGGTCGTGCTCTATCTGCAAGGACGGGAATACGCCCACCTCGGCGACCTCACCTCTGTATGGCTGTCGATCGGTCTTGCCGTCATCTATCTCTTTCTGCTCTACAACCTCAACGACAAGCAGAGCTCCCGGATGCTCCCCGTCTTCATGACGACCGTCCTCTGCGGCGAGCTGCTCTTCAACGCCGTGCATTCGCTGCGGGCGCTCGATGAGGAAGTCACCTACTCCAGCAAGGCATCCTACGAGACCTTCATGGAGACCGGCAGAAAGGCAGTAGACCTCATGGAATCCCATGACGACGGTCTCTACCGCTCCGAAAAGACCTTCTCCCGCTGCGTCAATGACAATGCCGCCTGGGGTCTGAAAGGTCTGACACATTCGAGCTCCGTCATGAATGCCAAGATCCTGACCTTCCTCGAGACCATCGGCTACAATTCCCGCAGCTACTACAGCCGCTACGAGGGCACCACGGAGCTGACAGACTCCCTCCTCGGCATCAAGTATGTCATCGACCGTGACAACGGCACCGGTGAGCAGGCGCTTGCCAATGCCGCAGGCAGCGAGCTCGACAAGATCGACCTGCGACGCCGCTGGCTCCTGCACGAGGCATACACGCCCGTGGACAGCTACAGCTTCACCGACAACTCCGGCGAAGAACCGATCGAGCGCACCTATACCATCTACGAGAACCCCAATGCGCTGCCGATCGGCTATATGGTCGATGATGACATCCAGCGCATCGACCACCTCGGCAACGACAACCCCTTCAACAGCCAGAACATCCTGCTGAGCACCATGACCGGTCAGACGACCTTCAACGACGAGGGCAAGATCGAAGGTCATTCCGACTATTACACCCGCATCGACGTCGGCGAGCCCGTGCTCGGTGCCGTGACGCTCGGCGACTACAACGGACAGGCTTGCTACACCAAGCAGCCCTCCGGCGACCCGACCGTAGACTACCGCTTCACGGTGGAGAGCGAGGAGGAGATCTTCTGCTTCCTCAAGACCATGAACGAGCAGACCGTCAACCTCTGGCTCGGCGTCTATGACCCGGAGAGCGACAGCTACCGCTTCGGTGCGGCGGGCTACGGACAGTATTTCAAGACGAGCAACTACAGCATCATCAGTCTGGGCAAATTCGCCCCCGGCACACAGGTAGCGCTGCGTCTGACCGTGCTCGATGAAGACGGTGCGACCATCATCAAGGAGCCGTTCTTCTACTACTTCAACAGAGATGCCTTCCAGCAGGACATCGACAAGCTGAAAGCCCACACCTTAAATGTGACCAAGTTCAGCGACACCGACATTTCCGGCACAGTCAGCGCCAGGGAGGGACAGCTCCTGTTCACCTCCATCCCTGCAGAACCGGGCTGGACGGTGCGTGTGGACGGCAAGCGTGTATCGCCGCAGACCTGCCTGAAAGCGATGCTCTGCGTCCCGCTTGATCCGGGCGAGCATACGATCCGCCTGACCTACACGGCACCGGGCTTTGTACCGGGCTGCTGCCTGTTCATCCTGGGCATCGGCGGTCTGGTCGTGCTCTGGTGGATGGAGCGCAAGGAAAAGACGGGAAGCTCCCGCAAGTAAATGATCCTGTAAATGAAAAGAGGACGGTTTGACGCCGTCCTCTCAGTCTGTCAAAAAAGTGCCGAAGGCACAAAACGGGGTTTTTAGGGGCGGTCGGGTTCACATCTACTCCCGACACTACTCGTCTTCGATCAGCATCCTGTCTCATCCTCGGTCGGAGCCCCTAAAGCGGC
>JAIKWY010000159.1 GCA_024684395.1 Oscillospiraceae bacterium | reverse complement strand
GCACGGATGCGTGGGCATGGCGGCGAACATGATCGGCGTTGCGAAGCGCATCATCGTCTTCGACAACGAAGGCAAATGCATGACCATGTTCAATCCGGAAATCATAAAGTGCTCCGATCCTTATGAAGCCGAAGAGGGCTGTCTTTCTCTGGATGGACTGCGCAAGACAAAACGATACCGCACGATCAAGGTACGTTACCAGAACGAGCGCTTTCAGGAGCGGGTCCAGACCTACTCGGGTTGGACGGCGCAGATCATCCAACATGAGATTGACCACTGCAACGGAATCCTGATTTGACATACTATATTGTCTTCTTAGAGGAATAATCCTTTCACGATCCGAAGCAGCAAAAAGTCAACGGGCAGTTGACCAGCACCCCTCTCAGGCATGCTATCATAGGATTGCAGATGCTTGAGAGGGGCTTTTGCTATCTTTGTAAGATTAGAAAGGCTGTCAATCTGTCCGTACTTCTGGACAGAACCCGTTGTAGAATCAGGAGTATGATCGGCGTATTGATCAGCTTTATGGAGGCGCTTTATGAAGAATCTAATAGCTTTCTCACTCGCCGAGTACGGAGCTATGGGATGCCCCAATGAGGTGATCTTTGTCTTCCGCGAAGACGATGCGCTAAGGTTCCTGTATACTTCAACGGAAGACGACATTACAGCCTATGTTCCCTGGCTGAGTACGCTGAAATGCGATCTGTTTGGCATCGTCAGAGGTGTCGGAGACGGATGGAAACATGTTGACCTCGGAATGGGGAACCACCTTTTCCTAATAAACGGCATCTATGATCTCCTGAAGGAACGGATCGACGGGAAATCGCCGTCGCAGATCTACCAGATCTGGCGTGACGATCTGTGCGCTGTACTGGAGGCCCGGACCGTCAGCGAGGAGTATTCCGATTACTCTTACAGGAATGACGAACTTGACCGCAACCCGGCATGGTGAGAGAATACGGTAAGACATGATTTGCCCTGGCTTAAATCGGACAACCGCATTGCCGAAGGGAGAGATTTGCGTGCAGCAAAACAGAATTTCAATTAATGATTTGCTTTGGAATACTGTGCCGGATGATTTCGCCGTCCGTATCATGAACTCTGAAGACGGGCATTTTCCCCAGGTTATTCAAGCTGAGCTGAAAGGAAAACGCTTCCGGACCAAAGCGGAGATGTTGAGCAGCATCATGGAAGGGATGCGCAAATACATCCTGTCGAGAAACACGCCGCCCAGCGTTCGCCAAAAACTGTGGTGCACCTGTAAGACGTGGATAGACAGGGTCGCAGGCGAACTGGGTGTCGATACCGATTACAGCTTTGAAGACTGCCTGGCGAAACCGATCGAAGAGGACACCGTTGTCGCCCTAATCAAGGCCCTGCACGCAGACAGTCCAAAGTCGAAAAGAGATTTGCAGGATGATCTGGGCATATCTGAGAAGTCGATCTAGACCTATCTTCGAAGGATCTGTCCGGATTTGCAGCAGGCCGGGAAAAAAGCAGCTCCCTGCCGCGTGTGCGGGCAGGAACTGCATGCGAGCATCACTGAAACGACAGACAGCTATCAGGACCCTGACGGCGAGCGGACGGTCCGTTTCAACAGGTACCAGATGAAGGATCGGATGAGCCCGATCTTTCTGCAGCAAAACACCATGCAGGTCGGGCATCTTCTGACCGCGCTTCAAAAAAGCTGCGATCACGAATGGATTACTATGAGACGGAGCATTACATTTTCGCTCACGGCTGGATTCCGTGCATTGCAGACCGACGTACCGGCTTCAGTTATTATTCGGACTGGCGCAACGTGGACGCATTTGAATGGAAAAGAGCGCGCTGGCATAACGGAATGGATGCTGCGCAGTCTTGTATGGAGGAGAAGACGATCCTTTGCGGTCATTGGCATTCCTCATACGGGCATTGGAAGTATGAGCATAAGGGATCGGAATTCGGAGAAGACGCAGACTTTTCTCCATATTACGGGAAGGGCATAATCGCGCTGGATGCATGCACGGCGTTCAGTGGAAAAATCAATGTCCTTGTACTGGATGATTAAAAACGTTTAGTAGTCTCATATTGAATGCCTCAAATTTAATACTGCAACTTTAGTGCTTATCCCCCTGCTATACCCTCTGAATAAGGGCATGACAGGGGGATAATTTTTTCTCTGACATGGGTATAAAAATCGCCTGTTTTCTACATTCATGATAAGGGCAATTCAGATTACTATTTTGAAAGGATGGAGTAATGAGAAATGTGCATGGAAGAAAAAAACTACCGACGTATTGAAGACTTGCCTCTCACTATTCGTGTCGAGGATCTGATGCCGGTCTTGAGCATTGGCCGCAACTCAGCCTATGAGCTTGTACGATCCGGGAAAACTCGCAGCGTCAGGATCGGACGGCAACTTCGCATCCCGAGGGATGCGGTTATTGAGTTTTTGGAGGGAGAACGGGAACAGTTATAAAAAACTATAATTTGCGTTTTTCCGGTATAGCAGGTATTATAGGCATATGATTCCTGCTGTGCGGTGAAAGGAGGAACTGAAATGCCGCATAGCAACCAGAATAGAAAGAATGCTTCTGGCAGCGGTTCAATCCGCAAAAAAACAATAACAAACAACGGCAAAACCTATACTTATTGGGAAGCGCGTTATACATCTGGATTTGATCCTGGAACAGGGAAGCAGAGGCAGCATTCCATTACCGGGAAAACACAGAAAGAAGTTGCGCAGAAGCTCAGGCAGGCCACTGCTGATATTGATTGCCACACATATGTGGAACCTAGCAAGATCCGCTTGGCTGCATGGCTGGATATATGGCAAAACAGCTATCTGGGCGGCGTAAAGCCAAGAACGGTGGAAATTTACGATACGCTTATTCGGATACACATCAAGCCGGCGCTGGGCGCAACCTATCTTACCTCGCTGAATACCCAAATGATCCAGAACTTCTACAATGATGTGAGCAAAAAGTTGTCCGCGAAGACCGTCAAAAACGTCCATTGTGTGATACAC
>JAIKWY010000143.1 GCA_024684395.1 Oscillospiraceae bacterium | reverse complement strand
TACACGCCTGACATACAGGTTTGGCTTTACAGAACCTGCACCAGTCGCCGGGGTGCTGTTCGCCCTCGCCCTCGTAGGCAAGTTTGGCAATGGGTTTGATGCTTTCTGCCCATTCATTCAGCTCTGTGACCGGCATCTCGCAGGTGCTGATATTATCGAGCCTCGGCTGCACGATCGACATTCTGACGATCTCCACATCGTAGATAAAGTCATACGCCCTGAGTGCGCCGATCGCATACAGCATCATCTGTGGATTGTGGTCTGCATCCACAAAAACGCCTTTTCCATTTTTGTAATCGACTATGTGGAGAAGTCCGTGACCTTCAGCATCTTTTCCTATGACGATCATGTCACCCGTTCCGAATCCGCTCGGTGCAACGTGGCTGTAGTCCAGCTTCTCCTCCACAAGTGCCATCGGCTCTGTGCCGTTTGACTTCATCTCCTCGATGATACCAATGACGAACTCGGCGTAGATATCCGTAGCCTGCTCGATCTCCTCGGTGTAGTATTCCGACTGCGGGCGCTCCATGCGGTCATGCAGATACTTGCGCACCTTGTACTCGCACAGTTCGTGTGCAGCAGTCCCTTCCTCGGCAAACTCGCTGGATGTATTCGGGAACTGCTCATTCAGCCGTGCAGACGGCGGGCAGTTCAGCCAGCGTTTTGCCGCCGATGCCGAAAGGACAGCATGTGCGCGGCTTGCATGGTCGATGTCCGGCGCGTTGGGCGGAACCCCGGAGACCGACTCCTTCTCTTTTCTTGGCATGATGCTTCACCTCCGGTCAGAACTGAGACACATCCGTGAGGAACGCTTCGTACTTGTCCTGCGGAATGTCGCTGACCTTTGCTGCGCCGTAGGACTTCAGCAGCGTGAGGACCTTGTCCTTGTTACTGCGGTTCTGCTTGATCTTCTGTGTGACAACACGGATGAGGTCATCGGCGGTCAGCTCCGATGCAGGCTCCTGTTTCTTAGCAGGGGCTTTCTTTTTCGGCTGCTCCTTCGGCTTTTCCTCCGGCTCGGTGTCCAACGGCAGATCGTCTGCCGAGATGATCTCCTCAAAATCGTCGATGTTCAGGTTCTCCGGAGCAGTGTCAGCCGCAGGCTTCGGCACTCCATTGATCGCCATGTCTGCAAGCTGCTGCGCCATGCCAGGTTCCATTGAATTCAGAAGCTGGATAACACCTCCGAAGATCGTGCCGAGTCCGTCGATCAGCTTCTTTGCATCCACCGGGATAGGCTCCGGCAGTGTGTTCTTCTTATCAGTCTCCGTCATAGATCAGTCCCTCCTCATCGTCATCGTAGTCGTTGTCCGGCTCCTTGGTGCCGTCCTCATAGGTATCGTACTGCTTGTCCTTACGGAACGGATGGTTGATCTCAAAGAGGATGCCGTCATCATCGACCTTCAGGTGGAAGATACCGGTATCCAGCTCCATGTTCGGGAGAACTGCAGCCATGAGCGACATGAACTTGAACATATCCGTGACAGTCTGTGCGACACCTGCCGCCTGCTTATCCAGCGCCGCTCCGATCTCTTTCAGCGTGTCCTGCCCCTTGATGTCTGCCATGCCAGCGCTCTGCTGCGTCTTGCGGTCATCGGTGCTGATGCCGCTGCCGTTGTAGCGGTTCTTCGGGGTTCTGGTTTCCATAGGCTTTTTCCTTTCTGTTGGGTCTTTCGACCAATGTAATGTTGTGCGGCTGCGGTGTGCCCACAGCCGCTGTTTTCGGGAGGTCTTTTCAAGAGCCTCTACTATATAGCATTTCGAGGGGCAAAAATTCGGTAGTCAGATAAAATTATTTTCAATCCTCACGAATAATTTTCTGAGTAATCCGATACGCCGCCTTCAGATGCTGGCTAACTGTGGATTCAGCGCAATGTAGCATATGCGCGACTTCCTTTCCAGACAAGCCATACTTGTTGCGGAGTGTGAGAATCATTCGCTGCTTAGAGGTCAGTGCTGCAAGCACACGCTCTCTTGTTTCTTTCCGGATGTATGCATCCAATGGATTGACATTGATTGGATCATCGCCCTCCCAAGTGAAACCGATTGCAGGATTCTCCTCATCGGTATACTGATCTGTTTCCGATTTACCGTCATCCTCTGCACCGCTATCAGTCGAGTTGCACTTGCCATGTCCGTTAATTAAATTGTAGGTGATACGATTTTCTCCAAAAAATGCAACTATCGCAGGCCATGCCGTTGCATCCAATTCTTCCTTTGTGAACAGATCATTCGATTTGAGATATTCCTTTTCAACATCAGTCAGATCATAATGAAAGATATAGCTGATGCAGTACGGCAGCCAGATAACAGAGTATCTACCGAGACCGTTCTCATAGAGCGCAAAGCCATCATCGTAGACCTTGCAGCCCATATAATCTGTGATCGGGATTCTGCCCTCCATAATCAAGTTGATTCTCTTCGGTGTCAGACGAGGTCTCTTATCGCCGGACTTAAGCCCCAAAGCAGTGAGCAGATCCTTGAAGGCTGTATGCGGCGTGATAACCGCACCTGCAATCACATCAGACT
>JAIKWY010000124.1 GCA_024684395.1 Oscillospiraceae bacterium | reverse complement strand
TCAGAAGTGCATCGATCTTTCCCGATTTCAGTGCAAGCTGCATGTCGGCGACCGTTGAAAAATACTGTATCTCGCCGACATCGGGGTTCTTCTCCCTTACCAGCTCCTCGAAGGGCGCTCCGGTGAGCATGGCGACGGTCTTGCCGCTCAGATCCGAGAAATTTGTGTATTCAGGCACGGTAACGCTCTGCTGTGATGCAGTTTCTTCCTCTGAACGGACAACCAGTACAAAGGAGGCGTCATGATAATTGACAAAATCCATGAGCTTCTTGCGTTCCTCACTTGTCACGATGGAACCGTTGGCGACCTGTGCTTTGCCGGATTCAACGGAAGCCATGACGGAAGAAAACTCCATGCCGGTAAATTCAAGGTGAATGTCAAGATCCCTGGCAATCTCCAGCATGACCGCAATATCAAAGCCTGTCAACTCTCCGTTATCGCCGACATAGCTCATTGGCGGAACGCTGTCACAGGCGGCAATTCTGACGGTGCCGTTTGCACCTGCCCAATCCTGCGCAGGAAGGACCTTCTTGCTTTCGTCAGTCCCCAGCCAGATGTCCCAGAGCTCATTGATGCGGTCTTCGCCGATACGGTCGTAAGCCTCCTGCCACCTATCCCGCTCCGGATCACCCTTTGCAAAGGCATAGCCGAAATTCGTCTCGCCCAGGCTTTCCGGAAACAGCGCAAGAGAGCTGTCCTGGTTGACCATCATGGTCGCAACCGCATTGTTGTTCAGAAGTGCATCGATCTTTCCCGATTTCAGTGCAAGCTGCATGTCGGCGACCGTTGAAAAATACTGTATCTCGCCGACATCGGGGTTCTTCTCCCTTACCAGCTCCTCGAAGGGCGCTCCGGTGAGCATGGCGACAGTCTTGCCGCTCAGGTCGGCAAAGCTCTTCAATTCCGGTTCTTGCCCGCCGGAAGAAGACGCCTCTGCCTGTGCTGAAATGGTCGTTGTAAATGCCGTCATGACCGGCATCATAACCGACAGTATCACAGCCCAGCAGAGCAGAACGATGAGGAAACGTGTCCTGTTTATGGATCTCGATTGTTTTTTCATAGTGGTTCCTTTCTGATACGGATCGTATCATGATTCCCTGTCCTATTTGCAGAGCATCTATCGTTCAGCCATGCGCCTGCCCATAAGACATAACACTATTATACTATAAATAAAGTGACAAATCAATAGCGGACATGAGTGCTATGTGTTTTTATGCCAAAATACGCCAATTTACACAAGATTTGTTTTCGCTGATTGTCAATAATGACGTAGGACGTACTTGATACCGCCGAAATCTACCGATCAATTTCTGCGGGTCTGTATCATAGCATCATTCACCGCTTCTGAGGTCATAATTGACTTATTCTGTTTATCGTAGTTATGATCCTAAAAAATGCTCCCCAAGATCGGGGAGCATTTCGGATATCTGAGGTTTCAGTGATCGAAGCGGCATCCGTTACACCGCAGCCGGAGCGTCCGGGGTATCCTTGCGCTTCTTTGTTGCGAGCATCACGGCAGATCGTCCGGGTCAGAGGTGCGCTTGATGCCCATGACGGCGACAACGTCATCGTCCTTTCCTTGGTTGAAGTTGCCCTCCACCGGCTCCCATCCGTGGGAGGTGAGCCAATTCTTGGCTTCATCCACCGTACTTCCGTAGGCGATGTACACATCGCCGATGTACTTCCCCTGATCCTCGGCTGCCGCCTTGACCATCGTGACGGGACACGTCATGAGCATGGCGCAGGTCAGAGCCGCTGACACAAGCCTTGGCTTGAAGGATCTCTTCATAGGGATCCCTCCTATTTTATTCGTTATCTATATTATACCATATCGGAAATGAAAAATCTATTGCCAATCTGGCAATAGAAGGAGTTTTTTTCATCCTATCCCATGACCCGCAGCCTTCTCCGAAATAAGCATTGACGAAATCTGCAATTTATGGTACAATACATTTAGAAAAACTTTAAAGGAGTCCGAAATGGAATATAAATACAAAGCCTTTATCAGCTATCGCCATATTGAACCGGATATGCAGGCTGCCGAAAGACTGCAAAAGATCCTCGAATCCTACAAGCCCCCGAAGTCGCTCGGTGTCAAAAAGGAAAACTGGCGCATCTTTCGTGATGTATCCGAATTACAGTCGAGCAGCGACCTAAGCGAGATCATCAAGAATGCGATCGAATCATCGGAGTATCTCATCGTGATCTGCTCGCCGCAGTATACCGAATCCAAGTGGTGCTTGCAGGAGCTGGAACGATTCCGGGAGCTGCACGGTAACAAGAATACGAACATCATCACGCTGCTGGTCAACGGCGATCCGCAGGAGGCATTCCCCGAGGTGCTCACCTATACCGAAGTGACCAGGACCAATGAAAACGGCGAGGAGGTCATTGTCCGGGAGGAGGTCGAGCCGCTTGCGGCAAATATCGTTGCGGATACGCTCAAAGAGTCGATGAAAAAGCTCAAGACCGAGTCTCTTCGCATTGCCGCTCCCTTGCTGGGATGCGATTTCAACGACCTCTACCAGCGTGAAAAACGGCGGGAAGCGGCAAGAAGGCGGCTGATCTTCGGTGGTGTGTCGGGGGTGCTCTCTCTCATTTCCATTATCAGCATTGCGGCTGCTGTTACGATCAACGGCAAGAACAAGCAGATCCAGAAGCAGAATGATCAGATCACCGAGCAGAACGATCAGATCAAGGCGCAAAATGCCGAGATTGAGAGCAAGAACAGCGCTCTTCTCATTGAAAACTCCCGCCATCTTGCCGTGGAATCCGAAAATCTCTTCCTGGAGAACGATCTGATCCCTGCGATCCGGAAGGCAGTGGCGGCCTTGCCCGGAGCAGGGGAGGACAAGCCGGTGCTTCCGGAGGCGGAATATGCGCTTTCCCGTGAACTCGGTATGTTCGATCATACGTACCTTGCGCCCCGGCTTTGCTTGAAGCACGAAAGTGCCGTAGAGCAGCTTTCCTTTATGGGCGGCGGCAAGTCGGTCGTTTCCACAGATGCGACAGGCGTCTACTTCTGGAATGCCGAGACAGGCGAGCTGATCAGGAAAATCGCTGCCGATGACCATGAATTTGCATCCGAAGCAGGCGGCGCAGGCAAGCTGACGGCGTATTTCGACATCAATACCGACAAGACCGGCACAAAATTTACAAAAACAAGTGCTCCGAGCAATATAAGATATGAAAACAGCCCTGTTTTCAATCGGATCTATGACTGCTTCACTCACGCCGTCGGTGAAGAAGAGCCCGGTACAGGCGGGGATGTATACATCTATAATTCCGACAGTGACCTGTGGCGTATTGACGGTGCAACGGGTGAAGTGAAATGGAGCGTCCCAAAATCGGAGAATGCATATTCTTGTTATGATATCATTATGTATGAGAATTATATTCTGCGTATGTATCAGGAAAAGCAGGTATTGAACAGCGAAACAGCGATCATGAACGATGATTACTATTTTGAGATGATCGACATCGAGACTGGCAGCGTAATAGATACCGTGAAAATGGAATTTGACGGTAATACACTTGATTTACTCCGAAATTTTGGGATCAAAGCGATACATGACGGCGTGGTCTATGTTTATGAAGACGGCGATATGCTGAAAGCATATGCTATAGAGGATCACTCTATGAAGCCGGTTCATGAAATTGAGGTGAACTATCCTTCTTCGTATGTGATCAATGAATGTTATCTACAATTCTACAATAACGATCCGCTGCTCGCTGCGTGCAGTATATCTTTCAGCACGACCACAGATCTTACCCGCTATGATGCGGAGATGGCAGAGCAGAAATGGAGCATCTCCCTCCCGCTCAACTTTCAGAGCAACGGAGAGACATTCCTCATGCCGGCGGATCAGATCAACTACGAGCATGATATCCTCGTTGTGACGACAAAAAACACGATCTCCTTTGTGGACTATGAAACAGGGGAGCTGATCAAACACCTTCCCATCGACGGAGAGATGACGGATGTCTTCTTCAGCAGAAACGGTCTTGTGATCTTTACACTGAATAATGGTGAGGAATACATGCTCAGTGTCAATAGCTATACGACAGGGAATGATGATGACAACAGCGCCTACAGATTGCAGGTCTTCAATACGAATTTCTCGCTTTGCAGCTACAGTCTCGGGAAATATGTCACGGCTGAGAATTTCTCCAACACCGCCTATATCCAGTATCCGCAGCAGAATGCGATGTTCAGGGAGATCGATACAGGTGAATTTATGTATAACCGTGATGTCATTGCGGTAACAGATGACGGCTCCAAAGCCGCTGTCGTATCCACATACTATCCTGACAATGCTTACAATGCCGATATCGGAGTTACTTACCACCTGTTTCTATATGATTCAGCAGCAGGAGAATGCAAAGAGATCACTGCGCTTGAAAATTTCAAGGTGAACAGTGCTGCATTTACAGACAGCAACAAGCTTATCGTAAATGCAACCGAGCAAGGGAGCACTGAGGATAAAACCATGTGTATCGATCTCACTGACGGAAAAGCCGAAGAAATAGCAGGTGCGTCTAAGACATTATGCTCAGATGTGGGTATGATCCCTTCGGCAGGCGGCGCATTCTATTTAGACAGATCCGAAAGGAATATCGTGTTCGTGTCCTCGGACGGAAGCGCAAAGGCATGGGCATCTGATCAGGGCAGTGCAGACAAGGAGCTGCTGAACAGGATGTTTGCCGTTTCGGGCAGCAAGGCCGCAATGTATGCACAATATAATGACG
This sequence comes from Oscillospiraceae bacterium, assembly GCA_024684395.1. GTDB lineage: Bacteria > Bacillota > Clostridia > Oscillospirales > Ruminococcaceae > UBA3855. The sequence continues at coordinate 7,413 of JAIKWY010000124.1, read as the reverse complement.
GGGACGGCAGGTCAGCGCTGATCATTCACGATTTCTCCACAGATCAGGAGATCACGCTTGATCATGATACAAGCAGCGCAAATAGTGAGATCCAGCGGATCTTCTGGCAGAACGCTTCCACTGTCGGCGTATTCTTCAACGACCGTACCGTTTCGCTTTTTGATGCAGATACAGGCAGTCTGAAAACCACTGTCTCCCTTGACGGAACAAGTCAGGAACCGGTCTCTGTCGCAGCGATCAGCGATGATACCTTTGCTGTACTTTGCCGTGACTCTAATCTCTACGAGATGAATGCCGAAGGCTTTACGGGAAGAAGCTGCCGGCTTGATTTTGCAAGTAATATGGATCATAATATCTTTGAGCGCGATAGTTCCTCTGCTTCTTTCTTTGAAACCAAGCCTTCATCCGACAAGAGTCACATCTACGCCGTATGGGACAAATCCCAGGCATGGGTGCTGGATACATCCGGTTTTTCTGTTCGCTATCGGATCGACAACTTTGCAGCTGCGCCGTCCGAAGGGGATATGGTGTATATCAGCGACGCCAACAGAAATAAGATGGGTCTGTTCCCGCTCTACACGACGCATGAGCTGCTGGAAACCGCAGATACGTATCTTTCGGCACTGGGCGAAGAATGAGATGCTCGGGAAAAAGGCTATGAACAGGGATCGTCGATCTGACTGCATGGAAAAGGAGTATAAGATCTTATGAATTACGAACCGCTGCTGAAGCATCTGCTTCACTATGATGATATTGTCATTCAGGCGCATCACAATCCCGATGCCGATGCGATCGCTTCCGGATTTGCGCTTTGCCGCTATCTGGAACAAAACGGTAAAAAGCCGCGCTTTATCTATGCCGGCGAACGAGAGATCAGCAAGCCCAATATGCTTATCATGCTCAACAAACTCGGTATTCAGGTCAGCCATGTGAAAGACCTGAATGAAAACGGTGCGCTGCCTCAGCTTCTGATCACGGTTGACTGCTTTCACGGAGAGGGGAATGTCGGCAGCTTTGCGGCGGAAAACGTCATCGTCATCGACCACCACCGGCTCCCGAAGGGAAAGGCAGTCCCGGAACATTCGGTGATCAAGGAGCATTACGGAAGCTGTGCGGCCGTCATCTATGAGCTGTTCAAGGAGGTAGGCTACGACCTCAACGAGGATCAGGACGTTGCAACCGCACTCTATTACGGCTTGTATATGGACACGGTCGGGCTTTCGGAGATCAGTGAGCCGATGGATCGTGAGCTCCGTGATACCGCAGACTATAACAAAGCGCTCATCCGGCTGCTTGTGAATACCAATCTGACCGAGGAGGAGCTCGGCATTATCGGCAAGGCGCTCAGTGCCTGCAAATACTACCCGCATCCCGACTGCTCCGCTGTATCGGCTGATCCTTCACTTCCAAAGCAGCAGAGCGCCTATACCATTGCAGACAACTGCGACCCGAATCTCCTCGGCATCATCTCCGATACGCTGATCCAGGTCGATATGGTCTCGGATTGTGTTGTCTGCTGCCCGTATCATACCGGATACAAGCTCTCCGTCCGTACCTGTACGGATTCTGTCAAGGCGCCGGATCTTGCCGCATTCATTACCCACGGATACGGCGGAGGCGGCGGACATGATAACAAAGCAGGCGGCTGCATCGACTATCAGAGCTCGCTGCCGAAGGAGATCATGGCTTTTGTTGCCGACCGCATCCGGGATTTCTTTACCAAGCCCGATGTGATTTTCGCAGGCAAAGAGCATCCCGATTTTTCCGGCGGAGAACGATTCCGGAAAAAGGACACTGTTCTGGGCTATATCCCGACGACAGTGCTCTCGCCGGACGGTGAAGACATCCATATCCGGATGCTGGAGGGCGACATCACTGTGACGCCCGATCCGGACATCTATCTGATGGTCGGTGTGATCGGTGAGGTCTATCCCATCAAGCGGGAGAAATTTGAGAATAAATATGTCGCATGTGAGGGGACGCCGGATGTGTCTGCCTATTATTACCCGCCTTCGGCTCGCATCGGTCAGAAAAAAACTGGCAGGCAGCTCGTGGAATATCTGCGCGGCTGCAAGGCATCCGGAAGCAGCGAGATCCTCGCCGTGAAGCTGGATAATTTTACGAAGCTCTATTCTCTCTGGGATCAGGAGCATTATATGTACGGCACCATCGGAGATTATATGGCACATCCTGCGCATGACGAAAATGATCTCTATATCATACGCGGCGATATCTTTGCACTGACATATGAGCGCTGCTGAGATCAGGCTCTGCCCCACAGCGTTTGTGTTGGTCGCCTTGTCAGCATTCGCATCACCGAGTGGAAACTTTTTTATCAGATCCCGTTAGGGAGTGCAGTCAATGAATTGTCTATGGCATTGCTGAAAAGCTGAGCAATGCCATAGACAATGATTTGTTACCCGGTAAATTATGCCGTTTTACTTAAAACACGCCTCGACCCCCAGCACGATCCCCTCTGCCAGTTTCTTCTGGTATGTCGGGTCATTCAGCAGACGATCCTCCTCTGGATTGGTCATGAACCCACATTCGATCATGATACACGGCACCTCTGCCCAGTTCTGGCCGGTATAGTTGTCATTGCTGACGATACCGCGGTTGTTGACGACGACTGTTTCACAGAGGATCGGCTGGATGATCTGCGCATATTGGTAACTCTGCTCAGGAAGCCCATAGCTCTTGCTGACAAACAGCCCGATGCCCGTTGTGCCGGAATTATCCGATGCATCACAGTGGATCCGCAGCAGCAGATCAACGCCGAGTTCGTTCATCATCTTGGTGCGCTCCTGGTTGGAGATGCTCACATCATGCGTCTCACGGGTCATATAGACAGTTGCGCCCTCCGCTTCGAGCTGTTCCTTCAGTGCCATGGAGATCTCAAGATCCGTCACATACTCCGGGATGCCCGTTGCCGTACCCATGGTACCGCACAGGTTCTTATTCTTGGTCTGGGAGCTGCCCGGTGCGATGGCCTCCTGCTCATTGTTACCGTGGAGCTGATGCCCCGGGTCAATACCGATCTTCACACCCGAGAGCTTCTTGATAGCTTCTGTAGGCACTTCTGTTTCCGGCACAGTCGTCGGCTCAGTTTGCAGAACAGGCGGTGTTGCTTCTGCTTCTGTTGGCGGCTCGGTGACAGCATCTGTTTCCGGAGTTGTTTCGATCGTATGTTCTGGTATAATCGCCTCTGACGAGCCACCCTCCCTCGTCATGGGGGAGGCGCAACTCGTCAGCAATAGTGTGATCAGCAGCATTGCTGCCATACTTGTTCTTTTCATATCAGCTCACCGAGACCATCTTGTAGCTGACATAACCGGTCTTTCCATTGTAGCTGATATGGTACCAGTACCCGTCAAAATCAAGGATCGTGAATTGTGTTCCGCGTTTGATCGTTTCCACGACATTGTCATTGGTTTCCTTGGAAGGGGAGCTGCGGACATTGCACTCTGCCACATCGACATAGCCCTGCGTGGCAGAATAGCTCTTGTCCTGGGCTGCGGGCGGTGTGCCGATGGTGATGGATTTCGTCTGCACATAGCCCATCAGATCATAGCCGCTGCCACTGTCTGTTCCGATGTAATAGAAGCCGTTGTAAGTGCCGTAGACTGTGACGGCATCGCCCTTATAGAGCTTGTCGGCCTCGCGCTTCTCACCGGTCGTGGATGCTGATTTGTAGATGTAACAGGATTCCACGGAGCAATACGCATTCCGTCCGCTGTCATATGCCTCGTAATCGGCATAGGATTTTGGTTGTGCGATGCCTTCAGCGTCATACTGCACTTCCACAATCACGGATTCGGCGACAGATGCCTCTGCTTGCTGAGCGGCTTCTGTCACTTGAGGTTCCGGCTTTGTGAATGTGATTTGATCGGCTTTGATGTATCCGCTCAGTCCGTCAATCTTCACCTGATACCACTGCCCCTGCAAGCTATAGATTTCGACGGGATCGCTCGTAAATCCTCTTGCGATAGCGGTAGATGACTCATCCGGCATCTGATAAACAGGCACATATTCCTCGGAACCGGCATTGACAAAGCCGTTCGAGACTGCCGCCGGTTCTGCGGTCTGGGCTGCTTCCTGTGCATTCTCCTGCACAGGTGCCTGCGGTGCGAGCTCATTCTGGTTCATGCCGCATCCGGTGAGAACCAGTGCCGACAGCAAGAAGAGCATGAGAACATTCTTTTTCATGATCATTCACCTCTTTTAAGAACGGGATCATCCACCGAAGTCGATGAAGTTTCTATCAACCCAGCCGTAATAATCCCCGTCATCTGCATCATAGAGCTCATACCATTCAACACCGTAGGAATTACAGTAGTTGACCGCCTTGACACTCCAGCCATTGCCGAGACTTTCACGCACATAGGCTTCTTTTCCGAAATTCACGACATAATCTGTGGTAAAGCTGCAGATCTTATAACCGTGAGTGTTGATGAATCCATAGACCTCGCAGGGCGTAACGCTTGCCTTATTTGCCGGAGGCGTTGAAACCGACAGATCGCCTCTGCAGGTAATAGATTCACCTGCTGTACCGTCAATGCTGTAGGGCGTGACAGTCGCCGTCACATACGAGAATACAGAGCCGGCTGTCAGGTAGACCTTGGCATCGCTGGACTTGGACTGTCCGAAATCCTCGTAATCACCACCGCTGTAATAAGCCTTTGCGGTATAGGTATAATAGGCGAAGGAGCCGCTGACGTTCAGGTAGAAGGTCGCACCGTCGCCCGCACTGGATGTTTCGACTATGATCTTGGCGGTAGCAGTAGGCTTCTGAACCGGCTGCGTCTGCGGTACCTGCGTGGGTGTCTCTGCGGGCTTTTCCGTAGCAGGTGCTGCATTTTCCTTGACAGGTTCAGAGAATGTCACAAACTCCGCCGGGAGATATCCTGTCACAGAGCCAAACTTCACACGATACCAGTTGTTTTCTATTGCATAGATATCCACCGCATCACCGGTATACGTTCTTGCAACGGCACCGGAGCCGGGATCGGCGGCTTCATAGATCGTTGCATAGTCGTTGCTGCCGGTATCAATATAGCCGGAGGAGATCACCTCATCAGCAGGAGCAGATCTTTCTGTCTGGGTTTCGGCGGGGATGATCGCTTCCTGCGATGCTTCCGGAATGGGTTTGCTCTGTTGGGGCTTGCGTACAGCAAAGAATACAATACCTCCTACGACCAAAAGCACACCGAAAAGGCTCCCTGTAATGATGATCGGTATAGGGGAGCTGCGCTTGGGTTCATGAATGTAATAGCTATTCTGCGCAACGGTGTAGGAAGGCTTGGCGGTTTCGATCTGTTCCTGTTTCGTCGGCATAGTTTCCCGAACTGCAATGGATCCTGTTTTCAGCAGATCCAATGATTTCTTGTCACTCATAGTCATCACCTCAGGATTCGGGGTCATATTCTATCACAGCACCCAATACAAAATACAGGATAATATTGAGCGTAGATTTTGATCTCATTGATAAATGGATGCTGCTGGGAGACAATAATATGATACCCGGATGAGAAGCTCGTGCCTTAAAGACATGCCTTTAATGACAGAGAATAATAGTGGCTTATTGATGAAATTATACCATATATGACTGGGTTGTTCAACAAAAACCGGCGATAATTAACAAAATATATCGGATTTTTGTGAATTCCCACAATCAAATCTATGCTGCTTTAGTAAATATGACATGTTCATGATCATATTCTGATCCCCGTCAGAACTGTTATCATCATCATGCTGTTAAGACAGAGTATTTGTCAGTTCATTGTATAGCAATAGATAGTTGCCGATTATGAGCTTTTCGATCTTAGTGTTGCATAGTTTAGTTTTCACGCTTTCGTATCGGATGTTGAATGCTTCGCGCCGTTGCATTTTCGCAAAACCGACCTCTTTTAAGCACTGGAATACACCGATATTGTTTCTCTTGTCACTGACCATACATGATTGCTCGAATGTAATGCAGATGGACAGCTCCGGTTCTCTCATCAATACTACCGGGACTATTTGGCTGCTAAATACATTCTAAACCTGATCGGAGCACTTGAGCAGCGGTTCGCCGCCGGTGATGCGCAGCCCCGCAACACCGCAGTCATCGAGCCTGCCGATCAGGTCAAGCAGCGCTGCCGTCTCCGGCTGGACGTTCCGTGCATTGTGGTCGGCAGCGTTGAAGCAGTGCTTGCATTTGGAATTACAGTAGCCTGTAATGGAAAGCAGCATCATGCGGAAGCGCTTGTTCTCATAGAAGCGGTAAGCCTGCTCCGGGGACAGCATCCCGCCGTCGGCTTCCCGGATGACACAGCGATCGGTGAATTTCCGGATCGCTTCGGCATATTTCACTGTATCCACATCGGTCTGCCCCTTTGCATTTGCTGAGCAAGCCGTATTCTCTCACGGAAAGATCCATGAGGGTTCTGGTCGGGAAATGCTCCAGACAGGCAAGAGGATCCGTCCAGCCGCGCAGACGAAAGCGCTTTTCAAGCAGGTATCTCATGTGGTGGCGTTCCGCTCAGTTGCGTTTTTAAAATATGCTGCACTTCGGACATCTGGTCACGTATTGACCGTAATTGCCGTGATCCCAATAGACTTCCTCCATGAGGGTGCCGCATTTCGGGCAATATTCCGGTTCACTCGAGCCGCAGCCGCCCGAGACTGCTTCCAGCGCCTCCGGTTTCAGCTCGATGTCGTTCTCGTCCGCCAGCTTCAGCAGCTCTGCGGGGGTCTTGCAGGCTTTTGCCTTCTCCTGCAATGCGGGGGACAGCCCCTCTAAGTACTTTTTCAGATCCATCAGTGTTTTCCTCCTTTATTTGGTGATGTGAATGCAGAATGATGCCCGGGGATCCGTTGCTACGCTCCCTCGGCACATCCTTATTCCGTAAAGCGGTCATACGTCTCCTGGCAATCGCTGCATGTGTAATACATTTCGTCGTTGTACCGATTCATGCTGAAAAAGATTTTCTTGCTGCCGCAATACGGGCAGACGTTCTGGCTCGATCCGGAATCGCTGCCGCCGCAGCCGCCCGAGACCGCTTCGAGCGCCTCCGGTTGCAGCTCAATGTCGTTCTCATCCGCAAGTTTCAGCAGTTCTGCGGGGGTCTTGCAGGCTTTTGCCTTCTCCTGCAATGCGGGAGATAGACCTTCTAAATACTTCTTCATGTCCATCGGTGTTTTCCTCCTTTGTATCAGGTCGCATGATGCAGACTTTTGCCGGGAGCTGTCTGTATATTCATTATAACATCTAGAGCTTGTTGACACTATCGCGAAAACGTGATATAATATAGGTATGAATATCACAGAAGAACAATACGCAAGAATCGAAAAGTATTTCCCAGTTCAACGTGGAAACGTAAAAATAAACAATTACACGTTTATCAATGCTATCTTATACATCGCCGAAAATGG
>JAIKWY010000123.1 GCA_024684395.1 Oscillospiraceae bacterium | reverse complement strand
TTTCGCCTTCTTCATGTCGATCTTGCTGTCCTCAGCGCACTCGGCAACGACCGCCTGTGTATCTTCCGACAGGAATGAAAGCTCCACTCCTGCACGGATAGAAAGCTCTCCGCTGTCCACAAGGGCTTTCAGCTCGTCGATGGCAAGGGTTTTAGTTGGAGCAACATCTATCGTATGCGACAGCTATATCTCTCCTATGAAAATTTTGCGACACTGTCGCAAAAATTGAATTGGAGTCATTATGTTGAGCTTTTGAAGATAGAGGATAGTGCGGAGAGAGCTTTTTATGAGAAGGAGTGTATCTCTGAAAACTGGGGCGTTCGTGAGCTGAAACGGCAAATGAAAAGTATGCTCTATCATCGCCTTGCTCTTAGCGGAGATAAAAGCGAGGTGCTCAGGCTGTCACGGGAAGGACAGGTCATAGAGAAGCCGGAGGACATTATCAAAGAGCCTTATGTGCTTGAATTTACCGGACTTCCGAATTTGCCCGTATACAAGGAGGGCGATCTTGAAGAAGCTCTCGTTAATAATCTGAGCCAATTCTTCCTTGAACTCGGAAAAGGCTTTACCTATGTCGGCAGACAGCAGAAAATCGTTATTGCAGGCAGAACATATAAGGTCGATCTCGTTTTTTATCATCGTATCTTGAAATGCTTTGTGCTTGTCGATTTGAAGATTGGTGAGGTTCAGCACGAAGATATTGGGCAGATGAATTTTTATCTAAATTATTACAAGGAAGAAATGAATACTGAGGGTGACTCCGAACCGATAGGCTTGATACTCGGCGCTTATCAGGATAAATTAGTTATGAAGTACGCACTCCAGAATATCACCAATCAATTATTCGTAAGCCGTTATCAGTTATATCTGCCCGATAGAGAACAGCTTGAAGCTGAGTTCCGAAGATTTATGAGTGATGAAGAATGAATTGAATAGTTCATAAAAGCTGTGTGAGCGAGATTTTCGTTCCGCAGCTTTTCTTTTTTTCTAAGCACAGGAGAGACACCGAATGAGCGTTGTTGACAGCGAACAGCTCTCTGAGCTTTACAGAGGGCTGAGGGGCAGATCCTTTTCAGTGCTGTGACAGAGGGGCAGGTTTAATAATAGTCAATTGCACCCATTGTCATTTAGCACTAATATTACATGCGTATTTTGTACAAAACATAGAATCTTCCATTTTTCTACAACTTTTTTCTCAAAAATGGTTGTTAAACTCAAAAAAGTTACTGTATATAAGTGAGAGGCTTTTTACAGGCTATTCTCATGAACCTTGAAAACTGAATAGCAGCATACCAGTACAGCGTATTCTGATGGGCGCAAAACGTCCAGCCATCCCATGCGCCACGATCTCCATCAGGAGGGAGCAACCAACATGCAGGAATGGGCAGACAGCACCAGTCTGCTCCGGCGATGAAAGTCAGGATATGGCACATCCGTAAACACGGCTCGGAGCCTTGAAAGCACGAGAAGCTTGCTTATGCGGAGGAACGATGATCCTTCGGCTGGTATGCTCCCTTAGCGGAGGGGACAGCTTTGCTGTCAGAGAATATCCGTAACCAACAAAAATGCTTTGTTCTGATCCTGATGCTCTGCATCAGAGGAAAGGACAGACTATGCATAAGTATTATGTGTTTAACAAGACTGCTTCTCATCCGATCCGTGTTCCGGTAACACTATCGGAATACCGAAAAGCCAAAAGAGAGCCGGATCGCTGGTTTCTGGACTTCGGAAACTGTGTTCTGGAGGTCACGAAGACGCAGTATGAGAAGTATTACAAGGAGGATCAGCACAGCCGCTACCTGCAACGGGTGGCAGCACACACTGATCCGGTTCAGTCATTAAGCAAGTTGGAGGAAGTGATCACCTATGAAATGAGCATCTTCGGTTCAGCGGAGCCTGTCTCTGTTGAAGAACAGGTCATTGAACGGCTGATGATGACAGAAGCCACCAAGCATCTGAAAGAAGCCATGAAACTCTTAGCAGCGGACGAGCTGTGTATGGTCATCAAGCTACATATCAGACAGGAAAAGCAGTCCGATCTGGCAGATGCTCTTGGTATCTCGCAACAGACCGTCAGCAGGCGTAATCAGAAAATCCTGCAAAAACTCCGTGAAATGCTTGAAATGGATGAAATCTGACAGAATTGGAGCTATGCCCTATTAAAAACCACCGCAAACGCTGTACGTTCAGGCATTTCAATTATCACTTGAAGAAATGATCGGCGTGACAGAGAAGTCTGCCACGTCGATCACTATATCCAGACACGTTTTATGCTATACTGCTTCGTATACATATACGCTACTTGTTGAAAGGGGTGCTACAAGTATGAAACAGAAAAGAACCGAAATTCGCATTGAACTTTTCAAGCTGATCTGGTGTAAGATCCGATTCTGGCAGAACCTTCGGGATATTCCTGATTCTGATCTTGCAAGTGATTTGGGTGTTGGAAAGCGTACCCTGAAAGACTATGACCAATGTGCCAAGAATATTACCCTTGAAAAGCTCGATAGTTTTCTCTACCTCAATCATATGTCACTGAATGACCTGCTGGAAATGAAACAATAAAGCCAAAAACATCTTGCATTTTCGTTACAGATGTATTATAATAAAGGAGGAAAGTGAAATGCCAGAGAAAGATGCTGTCACAAAGGAATACATGTCTGATCCGGCGATTTTCGCAGATGCGTTCAATTTCTATCTCTACGGCGGCAGAACGGTGATCGTACCGGAGAAGCTGCATGAAAAGGATACGTCCGAAATTGCGCTGCCGTTCGGCAAAGACGGCGATTCAGCCGTCATTCAGAAATACCGTGACATACTGAAAAGTGTTACAATCATGGAGGACATCAATGCCACCTATATGATCCTCAGCATTGAGAACCAGTCGCAGATGCACTATGCCATGCCCCGGAATATGCTGTACGATGCGCTCCAGTATGCATCACAAGTTACTGAGATCGCAAAGGCACATCGGAAGGACGGAGAGAGAGCGGATACCTCAGCAGAGTTTTTGTCCGGCTTTTATAACAGCGACCGGCTGCTTCCGGTCATTACCCTGACAGTTTACTGGGGCGCAGACGAGTGGACGGCTCCGAAGGATCTGCACGGGATGCTGCTAGCACCGCCGGAGATCCTGCAAGCCGTGGATAATTATCGCCTGCACCTGATCGCCCCAACAACGATACGGGATGAGGACTTTGTCAAGTTCCATACGGAGCTTGCGGCAGCGCTGAAATATGTGAAGTATTCTAAGGACAGAAAGATGCTCGATACGGTGCTGCACGAGGATGCGGTGTATCATGATCTGTCCAGACAAACGGCAAATCTGGTCAATATCGTGACTGGATCCAATTTGAAGATACCTGAAGGAGAGGAGCGTGTTGATATGTGCGAGGCAATTCAGCAGATGGTGAATGAGGCGTGTGATGAGGCAGCTATTACTTTTGCCAAAAAGCTGTTGGCTCTTGGAAAACTGTCATTAGAGGAAATTGCAGAGACCTCCGGTCTTCCTCTTGCGAAAATTCAGGAGCTTGCCAGCGAGAAAACGGCTTGAGCCTCATAAAGCGTAAGGATATGTGCGAAACAAGCACACTTTGGTAAATTAGCCATAATCCCCTACAACAGTATCAGAAAAGGCATTAGAAACAGTACAGTTCCTAATGCCTTTTTGCTACCTATAATTTTCCTCTTTACTTTTAAGGAAAGATGTGGTATACTATGAATGTAAAGATTCACTCCATTTACACCGCCGGACTGGAGGTTGTAATATGAGAGCACAAAAATTAGCAAGCGGCAATTACCGTGTGGTATTGTCCGATGGATTCGCTGAGGATGGCAAAAGGGTCTTTCAGTCATTCACTGCTGATGAGGAATGGAAGGCACTTAAAATGGCTTCCGATTATAAGAAACTCCAGAAGAGACATACCGAAAAGAAAAAGCGTCACGCTAAACAAACCAAGACCCAGCAGCCTAAGAAGATCACACTCCAAATGGCTTTTCAGACCTATATTGATACTCGCACCCATGTGATCGAACCGACGACTGTACGGAATTATCATCAGATCTCTGACCATTGTTTCCAGAGCATTATGGACATTCCGATCACGGATCTTACCCTCCTTGACATTCAGGCGGCAGTCAATGCGGAAAGTGAGCGTGTAAGTCCCAAGTATGTAAAGAATGCATTTGGGTTGCTGAAGTCTGTATTGAAGATGCATGACATCAACCTGAAGTTAGAGGCTATTATGCTTCCCAAGATCCGAAAGAAGCAGAAAGAGCTCCCTTCCTTCGAGGAAGTATACGCCATTGTCAAAGGAACAGATTCCGAACTTCCGGTTTTGCTTGCCGCATGGCTGAGCCTGAGAATTGGTGAGGTCATCGGTTTGCAGTATAAGGATGTGGATGAGGTCAATCACACCATTCATGTCCAACGCACGATCGTGCTTACGGAAATCGGATATGAGGTGCGTGAGGGATGCAAGACAGAAAAGAGCGAACGGTACATTCACATTCCGGATTATCTTCTCAACATGATCATGGCGCAGCCGCATGAGCGTGAAACAGATTTTATCATACCACGGACACGCAAGTCAGTGTATAGCAAGTTCAAACGTCTCATGGAGAAAAATGGTATAGATATGACATTTCATGGACTCCGACATTTGAACGCCTCCGTGATGCTCCTTCTTGGTGTGCCGGACAAATATGCGTGTGAACGTGGCGGATGGTCTACCGACCATATCCTGAAATCTGTCTATCAGCAGACATACAGTTCCGAGCGTGAACGGGTTGATGACATGGTTGATCGTTACTTTTCCAGAATTGTATGTGCTGAAAATGCAGCTACAGCCGCATATATGCAGCTGTAAAACAGAAAAAGTTGCACGGCAATTATGTTGCACGGAAATCAAAGCCATATATAGCCAAAAAGAGAGCTTGGTGTTATGTTCAAATCCGGCTCCCGCAACCAGTAAGAAATCCCCATGTTTAGCGATAAACACGAGGATTCGTTTTTTATATGTGGCTGTCAACATGCTGTTTTGACATCAATTTGACATCAATTGAAAAAAACTGCTGAAATTGGTATAGGAACTATCAATTTTCTCCATACGGCGATACTATATATAATGCAAAGATTGAGAATCGTCCCGGGATGACCGGGGCGATTATTGTATTTTCAATTACCCGTGCAGTTTTTCAGGCTAATACCTTCAAGATGATGGATGCCGGCACACAACTCTTTCTGTTTCTTATCAACAGAAAGGCTTCATTTTTCTCTTGAAAACTGCAAAAAGATATGATATAATAAAAACATAGCAGAATGCTTCGTGCAAAAGTCCGATAGCTAAAAGCGCCAATGCAATCCCAGTCTATTAAAAAGGCATCATCAATTTTTCACCGGAAAGGAGTCTGATCAGATGAAACTGCGTCAATCCTGTGATCGAGCACTCAGAAGAGCTGCGGCTGTTCTGTGCGGTGCAGCCATTTCTCTGGCAGCAATACCGCATACGATTCTGCCCTCACACGCCGCAGGGCAGAAACCCACATCCGTTGTGTCGTCCGACATTGGGCTTGTGGGCAATCTGTTCAGTATCAGCGGTAGCGATGCTGCGGATCATGCACAGCTTCAATGGGCAACCACGCTGAAAGCCGATAACTACATTCTCTATCGTTCCACTACGCCCGAGGATGGCTTTGAACCTGTTTATCAAGGCGGCGGAACGTCCTGGGATGATAACAGCATGGAGCTTGGAAAGACCTATTACTACCAGCTTGCCGTGACAACAGATACTCAAACCTTGTATTCTTCCGTGAAAACACTGGAACCATCGGCTCTGCCGCAGGGGCTGAATACGTATGACAACCAGAAAGGGAGCGGTCTCGTGTATGAGACAAGCGGTTACCGGGTGGGTGACACCTACTACAGCTATTCCCTGAAAAGTCATCCCGGGTCGAATGATATTTATCTCGCGGAAACGACATCAAATGACGGCCGCCGCTTCGGAAACGAGCGGAATGTTGCCGATTCCTCACAAAATGCCGATCTTGCCTCCTGTAAGATCGAGTCGGTGCATATCGACTATGTTGCCGCCAAGAACAAGGTCGTTGTCTGGGCGCACTGGGAACAGCCAAGCGGGTACAATGACGGTAAGGCGCTTGTCATCACCGGTACACCGGGCGGCAGCTTCACTGTCCATCATGTATATAATCCGCTGGGGATCCAGGTGCGGGATATGGCGATCTTTTTCGATGACGACAATGCCGGCTATCTGATCGCTGCTGCCAACAAACCGGGACAGGGCGCTAATGCCACCATGTATATCTTCCGGATGACCGACGATTACAGCGGTGTCACGGAGATCGTCACAACACTATTTGAAGATCAGTACCGTGAATTTCCGAACCTGATCAAGCGTAACGGCTACTACTTCCTTTTCACATCCCAGGCGGCAGGCTGGTACCCTTCCAGCGGCGCCTACAGCGTGACGGACGATCTGTACGGCGACTGGAGCGAATTGCGCATGATCGGCAACACCTCCACATTTTCCTCGCAGTCAGGCTGGATCGTCAATCTGAAAGATCGGAATTATCTGATGCACGCATACCGGTGGGTCAAGGGAACAGGCACAAGCGGAACGACCCTCTGTCCGTTGTATTTCGATAACGGCTTTGCATTCTATGACTACTGTCCTTCGTTCCTGTACAGCACTTCGACCGGTGATCTGTATCCAGTACAGCAGGGGGAGCTGCTTTCGCAGGACAAACCTGCCGCTGCTTCCATAGCTGCCGATCCGAAATATCCGCCGTACCGGGTGGTGGACGGGAATTACAACAACTCGTTCATTGCAGATGAGGATCATAAAAAATGGCCGTTCTATCTGCAGATCGACCTGGAGCAGGTATGTGAACTTGCGAATATCCAGACGTCCTGGAATATCGTAAAAGGCTCGGAGGCGTATTATACCTACACCGTCGAAGGCAGCACGGACGGCATCACCTGGACAAAGCTGCTTGATCGAACCGATAAAAATGATGATACCATCAGCAACACCTATGGATTCAACAGCGACATGCTCACCGGCAGAGCAAGATATGTTCGGCTCAATGTGACAGGCGCTGTCCCGCATAATAATCCGAATAATAACTGGTATACGCCGAGAGTGTATGAGGTTCGGATCTATGGCACACCGGTACAGAAGGCCGAATTACCGATGCCGGCAGTCGAATATGATTTTGAGACTGTAAACGGTACCGCTGTCCCGGATCTAAGCGGAAACGGCGGCGACATGCAGCTCAGCGGGCAGGCAGCACTGGCGCAGGATCCGGAAAAGGGCGCTGTTCTTTTGCTCGACGGATCTGCGAATACTTACGGAGCTCTCCCCGTCGGGCTTCTGGACGGATGCCATGATTACACGGTTATCATGGATGCACGCTCTGAATCTGACGGTGATTTCTTCACGTTCACATCCGGACAGGATCGTGATCAATACCTCTTCTTCAAAATCGCTAAAGATCATTTCCGTTTTCAGACGACTGTCGATACCTGGCGCGGCGAGACAGGACTGCGGTATGATCTGGATGGCACGAAATGGCACAGATATGCCTTTTCCGTCAATGGATCAACGGCACGGCTCTATATTGACGGGAATCTTGTGGCGGAGGAACCGACACTGACCACCCATGCAGCCGATATGGGAAAGAATCAGGTCTGCTATCTCGGAAAGTCCCTCTACGAGGAGGATGCCAATTTCAACGGTGCAGTGGATCACCTTGCGGTTTACCGTCAGGCGCTGACAGCGGCTGAGATCGCTGCGCTTGCCGCTCCTTCGCAGACCGGCGCTCTGATAGGTGATGTGAACGCAGACGATGTGTGCGATGTCCTGGATCTGATCCTGCTGCAGAAATGGCTGCTTGCAGTGCCGGGAATCCGTCTTACCGACAGCAATGCGGCAGATCTGGATCAGGATGATGATGTGGATGTCTTCGACCTTGCATACTTAAAGCGTGAAGTGCTAAGGCAGTAAACCGTTGGTTTAAAGTTTGCAGCCATGAACCTCAAAGTACAAAGCTGCCCTCCCTGCGGGAGGGCGCTATTTATTGCAGAATTGTGCTGAAATACTGACCGCTGAAATATCCCTAAGATATCGGAGGATTGTTTCTGTTCCCCTGCTTCAGAATCCATTGGATCCCTTTGGCCATCCGAATAGATAGTATGATCCTGAAAATAATTCTCCGGCTTCATTTCAAATATGGATGGGATTCGTACTTCGGATTTATATGCTTCAGTAACGTCTATAGCCAAATAAATTACCTTGCATCATATCAACAAAGATGCAATGCACAAGCGTGTTGCCTTCAACGCCGATGAGGACGCTGATGCAGATATTGAGGAAAAGGCTTTGGAGCATGGCATAGAAGCTGCCGAGCAGAACAGTCCGCAAAATGTTATAAAAATTCCACATTAGTGCATTGAATTGGTTTCGATGTATTGTTAAAATAATAAAAGGGATTTTTATATATTAGATAGATATAAACGTGAAAAGCGAAAAGAAACAGATCTCATGTGTGCTTCTGCATACAAAATCCAGACAGAAAGGGTAATTCGATGATGAAGAAAAGAACGATCCGCATGACTGCCTACATGCTGGCACTGTGCTGCATTTCCGGGACGGTGCCCGTAATGAACGTGGCTGCAGCGGACACAGCCGGCACAACTGTCATCTATTCCTCCGATTTCGAGGATGGTGACGTTTCCGCATGGACAAACCGAGGCGACCGTGACACAACTGTACTGACCGCCAGTG
>JAIKWY010000114.1 GCA_024684395.1 Oscillospiraceae bacterium | reverse complement strand
TCTGGGGGAGGTGCCGCCGAACGGCGGCGGAGGGGGCAGCCAAAGCGAGAAACCTGACTTTATTGACGAGCTGAGAAGAGGTGAAAGCCTTCGTTTGTCATGCAAAATGACCGTGATAGTGTGGAATATTTTCACTTCCCGGAAGAAATTTCAAGAAAACACTTGCCATTTCGATATAAAAATGCTATAATAGAAGGGAACATGGCAAAATGCCGCCCGGCTCCGTGCCGGTAACGTATGAGATACAGAAAGGAACGTGCGTTTGCAGGGCATCCGCACGGGCAAAAAGGATAGGAATATGAGTGATTTTTTCAAGAATATATGGACAAAGCGGGTCGTCTCGCTGCTCAGTGTCGGCTATGCGGCAATGGTCGGATGGCTCGCCTATATGTCGATCTTCTATGATCTGGTCGTGAAGGAGCCGACGAAGCTCTGCGTCTGCATTTCGGCAGTTTCGGTCATCGCGCTCATCATCATGCTCTATACCCGCAAGCAGTTCATCACCAAATTCGTGAGCATCGCCTTGCTGCCGCTATTGCTGCTGCCGCTGCTGATGTTCTTCGGCGAGTGGGGCGTGCTCATCCCGCCGCTTGTGGTCTCGCTGATCATCTTCTTCTTTTCCGGTATGGGCGAGACGGCAAAGACCGTCTGGGGCACGGTGTTCCTTCTGCTCTACCTGCTCGGGTCGCTGTTCTACTTCCTGACCACGTCGATGTTCGCACCGTCCACGGTGACGACGACCGTGCAGGAGGGCGTTTCCCCGACCGGCACTTACCGCTATGCCGTGACAGAGACCGTAGACAGCTCCAACGGCTGCACCAAGGTCGTGCTCGAATCGAGTGAGCTCGACAAGGACTATGATATGGCTCGCTTCGAGGTCAAGGGGCTTTCCCGTGATGTCAAGACGGAGCGCCCGCTGAACAAGGATGTCACCATCGAATGGACGATCGAGAACCGGCAGGACATCACCGCCCAGATCCTCGGCATCTCGGAGGATGTGGAGATCACGCTGGTCGATTCCCAGATGGATCAGCTCGGCAAGAAGGCATACCGTGTCACCTACAGTGACGGCAGGACCGAGGAGCTCATGCAGGCGGATTACCACGCCATCGTCATCCCGCTCAGCAATGCGGACCGGGAGCTGCTCGGCACCGATCTGACGGAGATCAAGCTCGATGAGATGAGCACCCGTGCCAAGAAGAAGCTCGGCATCCAGGTGGAGAGCCTGCGTAAGATGAAGCTCGCCGACCTCTCGGACAGCGATCTCGCAACGCTCGGCATCCCGGAGAAGGGCGACTGCATGTACTACAACGGCAAGTGCGTCTTCCGCTACTATGTCGCCATCCTGGAGAAGTACTTCGACATCTCCAACCAGGATCTGGGTCTGATCTAACAGGATACACAGAAGCTGCCGCCGCAAGGCGGCTGTTTCCTTATATAAACCGCTTATTTAAGGAGGTACGTTATGAGCGATTTTTTCAAAGGCATCGGCAAGATCCCCTATGAGGGCAAGGGTTCCGACAACCCGCTTGCCTTCAAGTACTATGACCCGGAGGCAATTGTCGCAGGCAAGCCCATGAAGGAGCAGCTGCGGTTCGCACTGTCGTGGTGGCATACGATGGGCGGCGACGGCACGGATATGTTCGGCGTCGGGACGGCGGACAAGAGCTGGGGACAGAGTGATCCGGCATCCCGTGCGATCGCCAAGGTGGATGCGGCGTTCGAGATCATGGACAAGCTCTCGATCAGCTATTTCTGCTTCCATGACCGGGATCTTTCGCCGGAATACGGCAGCCTGGCGGAGACGAATGCGGCGCTGGACAAGGTCGTGGACTACCTTGCCGACTGCATGAACCATGACGCCACCAAGAAGCTGCTCTGGGGCACGGCGAAGTGCTTTGACCATCCGAGATACATGCACGGTGCAGGGACTTCTCCGAGCGCCGATGTGTTCGCCTTTGCGGCGGCGCAGATCAAGAAGGCGATCGAGGTCACTGTCCGGCTCGGCGGCAAGGGCTATGTGTTCTGGGGCGGCAGAGAGGGCTATGAGACGCTGCTCAACACGGATATGGGGCTGGAGCTCGACAACATGGCACGGCTCATGCGCATGGCAAAGGACTATGGCAGAAGCATCGGCTTCACGGGCGATTTCTATGTAGAGCCCAAGCCGAAGGAGCCGACCAAGCACCAGTACGACTTCGATGCCGCCACGGTCATCGGCTTCCTGAACAAGTACGGCTTGCAGGATGACTTCAAGCTGAACATCGAGGCGAACCACGCAACGCTGGCGATGCACACCTTCCAGCATGAGCTGCGGGTGGCACGGGTCAACGGCATGTTCGGCTCCATCGACGCCAACCAGGGCGACACGCTCCTCGGCTGGGACACCGACCAGTTCCCGACCAATGTCTATGAGGCAGCGCTGGCGATGTATGAAGTCCTGAAGGCAGGCGGCTTCACGAACGGCGGTCTGAACTTCGATGCCAAGGCACGCCGAGGTTCCTACACGCCGGAGGACATCTTCTATTCTTATATCGCCGGCATGGATACCTTTGCGCTCGGTCTGCGCATCGCCGACAAGCTCATCACGGACGGGCGTCTGGACAAGTTTGTCGCCGACCGCTATGCTTCGTGGAACGAGGGCATCGGTGCGGACATCATCAGCGGCAAGGCATCGCTCGCCGATCTCGAAAAATACGCCCTCGCCAAGGGGGAAGTGACTGCATCCCTCACCAGCGGCAGACAGGAGCAGCTTGAGAGCATTATGAATAATATCATGTTTGATCTCTGATCCTGAAAGATCTTGCCCCTTTGCATTTGTGCGGAGGGGCAGGCCTTTTTCATGAAAAAAGTTGAAAAAACATCTTGACAAACGCGCCCCGACGTGCTATAATAAAACTACAATTTCATCGTAAGAAATCCTGTGAGCAAAAGTAAGTAGCCCGTAACACAGTGTTCAGAGAGCCGGCGGTCGGTGCGAGTCCGGTACATATGCTGCGTGGTGAATGGATTTGTGAGGAGCAACGGAGAACGGCAACAAGTATCCGGCGACGCAGGCCCGGCGTTATCGGGCAGGATATGTTAGTATCTGTAAACGAGGAGCAGTAGGGGATACTGCTTGAACATCCGGGTGGCACCACGAGTCGATCGTCCCAGAATTTGGGGACGCATCGGCTTTTTTTATATCCTGGAGCTTGTTTACGCATTTCAGAGGGGCTCAGCCCATCGCCATTTTAAGTCAGGAGGACAGTTTATGATGTTGTATCCAACGCTCGAAGAAGTGCGGCAGTATGCTGCACAGTACCCGACCGTGCCGGTATTCTTCACATTCCCGGCAGATCACCGCACGCCCATCAGCATTTTTACGGCGCTCTCCCAGAACGAGGAGACCGCATTTTTGCTCGAAAGCGTCAATGACGGCTCCCAGTGGGATCGGTATTCCTTCATCGGCTTCCATCCCGCCAAGGAGTACCGTGCCGCCGGCGCACAGATGCGCATCACCGAGAACGGTGAGAGCCGTACCGTGACCGAGGCGGATCCTTTTACCGTATTGCAGGAGCAGCTCGATGCGAACAAGTCGCCCAAGATCGAGAACCTCCCGTATTTCACAGGCGGTCTGATCGGCTATTTTGCGTATGATGCAGTGCGCTATACCGAGAAGAAGCTCGTGAGCGTCCCGACCGATGACACAGGGATGCCCGACCTGCATCTCTTCTGCTATGACGAGCTGGTCGCCTATGACCATCTCAATTCCAATGCCATCGTCATCGTCAACCTCCGTGCGGACGGCGACCTTGATGCGCAGTATGCACACGCCAAGCTCCGCGCTGCCGAGATCGCTGCCAAGATCGAGGGCTGCCATTGCAGAGGGCAGTACCGTGACGACGAGGCGGTCAACCATGTCGGCTCCAACCTGACCAAGGATGCTTATATGGACATGGTGAAGAAAGCCAAGGAGTATATCATGGCGGGCGACATCTTCCAGGTGGTACTGTCCCAGCGGTTCGAGGTGGACAACCCGCCGGACAGCTTTGAGGTATACCGCCGCCTGCGTGCGACCAATCCTTCGCCGTATCTCTACTACTTCAAGACCAAGGAATACCAGATCGCCGGTGCTTCGCCGGAGCTGCTCGTGAAGGTCACGGACGGCAGAGCTGCCACAAGACCGATCGCCGGCACCCGTCCAAGAGGCAAGGACTATGCTGCCGACAAGGAGCTCGAAGCATCGCTGCTTGCCGATGAGAAGGAGCGCGCCGAGCACACCATGCTCGTGGATCTCGGCAGAAACGACCTCGGCAGAGTCTGCGCCTACGGTACCGTGGAGGTCACCGACTTCATGCGGGTCGAGCGCTATTCCAAGGTGATGCACCTTGTCTCCGATGTACAGGGAACGCTCCGTGAGGGCGTGCAGCCGCTCGATGTGCTCCGCTCCGTGCTCCCGGCAGGCACCCTCTCCGGTGCGCCGAAGGTACGTGCGATGGAGATCATCGACGAGCTCGAGAACCGCAAGCGGGGACTGTACGGCGGTACGGTCGGCTATTTCGGCTACAACGGCGACATGAACACCTGCATCGCCATCCGCACGGTGCTCTACCGCAACGGCAAGGCATATGTACAGGCAGGTGCCGGCATCGTTGCCGACTCCGATCCGGAGCGTGAATTTGAGGAGACGACTCACAAGGCAGAAGCCATGCTGGCAGCATTGAAGGAGGCAAGAAAATGATCCTGGTAATTGACAACTACGATTCCTTCACCTATAATCTTGTCCAGGAGATCGGCGAGATCTATCCCGATATTCTGGTCAAGCGCAATGATATGATCACCCTCGATGAGATCGAACAGCTCGCACCCGATGTGCTGGTGATCTCGCCAGGTCCGGGGTATCCGGCATCGGCAGGCATCTCCGTGGAAGCCATCCGCAGGTTCAGCGGCAGGATCCCGATCCTCGGCGTGTGTCTCGGACATCAGTCGATCGCAGAGGCATTCGGCGGCAAGATCATCCGTGCCCGTGAGCTGATGCACGGCAAGGCAAGCAGCATCCGCATGGAGGAGCAGCACCCGCTGTTCAGGGGGCTGCCGTGTCCGTTCACCGCAGGGCGCTATCATTCCTTGATCGTGGACGAGAGCACCCTCCCGGAATGCCTGTATGTGACAGCCCTTGACGAAAACGGTCAGATCATGGCGCTTTCCCATAAGGAGCACAAGACCTACGGCCTCCAGTTCCATCCGGAATCCATCCTGACGGGCGACGGCAGACGCATCCTGCGCAATTTCCTGGCAGATGCAGGGCTCATCCCCGCCGAGCCGGAGGAGAAGCCGGTCGATCTGAAGCCCATCTATGCCAAGCTCATGAACCGTGAGGATCTCACCCTCGAAGAGGCGGAGAGCACGATGGAAATGCTCATGAGCGGCAAGGCATCTCCGCTGCACATCGGCACCGTCCTCACGGCACTTGCCACCAAGGGCGAGACCCCCGAGGAGATCGCCGGTCTGGCAAGAGGTATGCGTGCGAAGGCTGCGCTCGTGCCGGATGCTGCCGATACCATCGACATCGTGGGAACGGGCGGCGACAAGGCATTCACCTTCAACATCTCCACGACCTCCGCATTCGTTGCATCCGCAGCCGGTGCCAAGGTCGCCAAGCACGGCAACCGCTCCGTATCGAGCAAATCCGGTGCTGCCGATGTCCTTGAAGCCCTCGGCGTGAAGATCGCCTCCAAGCCGGCACAGGCCAAGGCATGTATCGACGAGGTGGGGCTCTCCTTCCTCTTTGCCCAGAGCTATCACGCAAGCATGCGCTTTGTGGGCCCGGTAAGAGGTCAGCTCGGTGTGCGGACGGTGTTCAACATCCTCGGGCCGCTCACCAATCCTGCGAAGGCGGATTATATCGTCCTCGGCGTATACACCAAGGAACTGACCGAAATCATGGCGAGAGTGCTCCAGCAGGTGGGCATCAAGCGCGCAATGGTTGTCTTCGGCAACGATGTGCTCGATGAGATCAGCATTTCCGATGCCACGACCGTGACCGAGGTCAACGGCGACGAGCTCAAGACCTACGAGATCGCACCGGAGGACTTCGGACTGAACCGCTACACCAAGGACGAGATCGTCGGCGGTACACCGCAGGAAAACGCCGCCATCACAAGAGGCATCCTCGACGGCAGCATCACCGGTGCCAAGCGTGACATCGTGCTGATGAATGCCGGTGCAGCGCTCTATACCTACGGCGTTGCCAAGACGCTGGCGGACGGCATCAGGCTCGCTGCCGACACCATCGACAGCGGCAAGGCACTTGCCAAGCTCGACGAATTTGTCGCATTCACCAACGAAATGGAGTAAGCATGGACGATATCTTACAGAAGATCTGCGCAAGGCGGAAGATCCGTCTTGCCGCACAGATGTGCAATGTGCCGCTCGCAGAGGTGCGGAAGATGGCGGAGGAAGCGCCGGAGCGTCCGAGCTTCTATGAAGCGCTGAAAAAGCCCGGTCTTTCCTGCATCTGCGAGGTCAAGAAGGCATCCCCCTCCAAGGGGCTGATCCGGCCGGATTTCCAGCCGGTGGCACTTGCGGAGGAATATGAGGCAGCGGGTGCGGACTGCATCTCCTGCCTGACCGAGGAGGATCACTTCCAGGGCAGCAGCGACTATCTGCGGGACATCGCCGCAAAGGTCAAGATCCCGGTGCTGCGCAAGGATTTTGTCGTGGATGAATATATGATCTACGAGGCGAAGGCGCTCGGTGCGAGTGCCGTGCTCCTGATCGCTGCCGTGCTGTATGACAGCCGCCTTGAAGACTATTTCAAGCTGGCGCATTCGCTCGGGATGGACTGTCTGGTCGAGGTACATACGCCGGAGGAGGTCGAGCACGCACAGCGCCTGAACCCACGTATCTTAGGCGTGAACAACCGCAACCTGCGGACATTCGAGGTCGATCTCGGCCACACGGCAGAGCTTGCAGCGCTGCGGCAGGAAAAACAGATCTTCGTCAGCGAATCCGGCATCAAGACCAACGAGGACATGCACACCGTGCAGGACAACGGCGCAGATGCCGTGCTCATCGGCGAGACGCTCATGCGGTCGGACAACATCACCGAAACGCTTCACGCCCTGCGTGAGGGAACACGATGAGCACCCGGTTAAAGATCTGCGGCCTTCGCAGACGGCAGGATGTGCAGTGTCTGAATGAATTTCCGCCGGATTATGCGGGATTCATTCTCTCCGAAGGCTTCGGGCGGAGCATCGTCATGGGGACGTTCTACGAGCTGAAATCCTACCTTGACAAGGGCATTCAGACAGTCGGCGTTTTTGTCAATGAACCGATCGCAGCGATCGTCCGGTGTGCCTACAATGAGGAGCTGGACGTCATCCAGCTGCACGGCGAGGAGGACGAAGGCTATATCCGGGCGCTGCGGGAGATCTTCCACGGCGAGATCTGGAAGGCTGTCCGTGTGCGCACGGCAGAGGACATCGCCGCAGCCGACCGGCTCCCGGTGGACAAGCTCGTGCTCGACAGCTTCTCGGCTGCATCACACGGCGGCACAGGAACGCTCGCACCGTGGGACATCATTGTGCAGAACTGCCCGCAGAAGCCGTTTTTCCTTGCCGGCGGCATCTCTCCGGAGAATGCGGCACAGGCGATCGCAGCGGTGCAGCCCTTCGGCGTGGATGCATCGAGCAGCCTGGAAACGGACAAGTGGAAGGACAGGGAAAAGATCCGGGCAATGGTCGAGACGGTCAGGAGGATGTGAAATGAGCTTTTCGCAGATCGGCAATTCGTATGACGACAATGTGCGCAAGGTCATCCCGCTGTATGACGAGATCCATGCGCAGGTGATCGACCTGATAGCGGACTATGCAGCCGGAAAGCCGGTCGCACTGCTCGACACGGGCTGCGGGAGCGGGACATTTGCTGCCAGAGCAGCCGAAGAGCTTCAGCTCAGTGAACTGGTGCTCTGTGACCCGCTGCCGGCGATGCTCGAAACGGCAAAGCAGCGGCTTGCGGGCAGGGCGGACTTTTACCAGACCGGCTCGGAGGGGCTGGAGTTTGAGGTGCGCTTCGATGTGGTGACGGCGATCCAGTCGCATCACTATTTCCAGCCGGAGGAACGCAGAAAGGCAGTCGCCAACTGCTTCCGGGCGCTGCGACCGGGCGGCTTGTTCATCTGCTTTGAGAATACGGCTGCCGATACGGAGCAGGGGAAGCAGATCATGCTGCGGCGTGTGGAACGCTACAGCATCGCCCACGGACGGAGCGAGGAGGACGCCAAAGCACATACCCTGCGCTACGGCACGGAGTATTTCCCGCTGACCGTGGCAGAGCATTTGGCGCTGCTGCGTGAAATGGGCTTCCAGACGGCAGAGCTGTTCTGGCGCTCCTATCTGCAATGCGGATTTTATGCCATCAAGGCAGAAGTTTAACGTACTAAGCGGGTCTGAGGGTGTGCAACACCCTCCCAGGATCCTCCCCCTTGGGGGATAAGCAGACAGCCAGCGAGCTTGCGAGCGCTGCTGGTACGCTTAGGCAAAGCGGTGCCGCCGAATGGCGGCGGAGGGGGCGGACTTATGCAAGCCTTTCTCCAGAATCACGGATACCCATTTAAACTGGTTATTAAAACTCTGAAAGGATGAACCATATGGAAAAAATCGGAAGATTCGGCGAATTCGGCGGACAGTACGTCCCCGAGACCGTCATGAACGCCGTCTGTGAATTGCAGGAGGCATATGACAGACTCAAGGACGATCCGGCATTCCTCGCCGAGCTGCATGATCTGTACCGGAACTATGCCTTCCGCCCGTCGCTGCTCTATTTTGCAGAGAAGATGACGGCAGACCTCGGCGGCCCCAAGATCTACATCAAGCGTGAGGATCTGAACCACACCGGTTCCCACAAGATCAACAACGCCCTCGGACAGGTGCTCCTTGCCAAGCACATGGGCAAGAAGCGCATCATCGCCGAGACCGGCGCCGGTCAGCACGGTGTGGCAACGGCGACCATCTGCGCCTATTTCGGGCTGGAGTGCGAGGTCTACATGGGGCGTGAGGACATGGAACGTCAGGCGCTCAACGTGTACCGCATGGAGCTGCTCGGTGCCAAGGTAACGGGCGTGGATTCCGGCACGGCAACGCTGAAGGATGCCATCAACGAGGCGATGCGTGACTGGGCGACCAACATCGAGACGACCTTCTACTGCATCGGCTCCGTCATGGGTCCGCATCCGTATCCGACGATGGTGCGTGATTTCCAGAAGATCATCGGCGAGGAGGCAAAGCGCCAGATCCTCGAAGCCGAGGGCAGACTGCCCGACTGCGTTGTGGCATGTGTGGGCGGCGGCTCGAATGCGATGGGCATTTTCTATGACTTCATCCCGGACACAAGCGTGCGTCTGGTCGGCGCAGAGGCTGCCGGCAGAGGCATCGACACGCCGGATCATGCCGCAACGCTCTCCAAGGGCGACCTCGGCATCTTCCACGGCATGAAGTCCGTCTTCCTCCAGAATGAGGAAGGTCAGATCGCACCGGTCTTCTCCATCTCGGCAGGTCTGGACTACCCGGGCATCGGTCCGGAGCATGCCTATCTGCACAGCACCGGTCGTGCGGACTATGTTGCCATCACCGATGAGGAAGCCGTGCAGGCGTTTGAGTACCTCTCCAAGACCGAGGGCATCATCCCGGCAGTCGAGTCGGCTCATGCCGTAGCAGCGGCAAGAAAGATCGCCAAGACAATGACCCCTGACCAGATCATGATCATCAACCTTTCCGGCAGAGGCGACAAGGATGTACAGCAGATCGCCAGATACAGAGGAGTGAATTTGAATGTCTAATAGAATCGATGCAAAATTTGCAGAGCTCAAAGCCGCTGGCAAGAAGGCTCTTATCACCTATATCGTTGCCGGTGACGGCGGCTATGACCTGACCGAAAAGGCGATCCTCGAAATGTCGCAGAACGGCGTGGACATCATCGAGATCGGCGTACCGTTCTCCGATCCGATCGCCGAGGGCAAGACCATCCAGGAGGCATCCCTCCGCTCGCTGCGGGACAATCACACCACGCTCGTGGGCGTCTTCGAGATGGTGGAGCGCCTCCGCAAGCAGACGGATATGCCGCTGCTGCTGATGCTCTACGCCAACACGATCTTCCGTACCGGCACGGACAAGTTCTTTGCCCGCTGCAAGGAGGTCGGCATCGACGGCGTGATCGTCCCGGATCTGCCGTTCGAGGAGCATGACGAGTTCAACGCCGCCAGCAAGGCGAACGGCGTGTACAACATCAGCCTCGTGACACCGACCAGCCACGGCCGCATTGCCAGGATCGCTGCAGCGGCAGAGGGCTTCCTCTACTGCGTATCGTCTACAGGCGTGACGGGTGTGCGTGACAAGTTCAGCACGGACTTTGACGCCTTCTTCGGCGAGATCAAGGCTTCGGCAAAGATCCCGTACTGTGTCGGCTTCGGTATCCGTGACGGCGAGCGTGCCAAGCAGATGGGCGCCTACTGTGATGGCGTCATCGTCGGCAGCGCCATCGTGAACCAGGTCGCAGAGCACGGCAAGGACGCCGTTCCGGCGATCGTGAAGGTCTGCCAGGAGCTGCGTTCCGGTCTGGACGCCATCTGAGAACAAGGTAAGATAAGCCTCTCCCACACGGGAGGGGCTGCTTTCCGTATCTGCCCCTGTAGAAATGCGGCAGGCGGCGCAATATGTAAGGGGATCCTTCTCTGAAAACAAGGAGTTTCAAATGATCTATACGGATTACACAGTACTTGTCATGGTCATGCTCGTCATGGTCATCGGGCGCTTCCTGATACGGAAGCTGCCGAAAAAGCGCTATAATTTGATCTATTTCCTGCTGACCGGCACGGCGGTGTTCTGCTATGCCAAAAACGAGCCGGCGTACCTGCTCTTCTTCCTCCTGTCCGTCGGCGGCAATGTGCTGGCGGGGCGGGGCGTTTACAGCATCCGGAAGGAATGGCTCCGGAAGACGGTCTTCATCGCAGCTGTGGCGGCGGATGCGCTCCTCTTAGCGGCTGCGAAGGTCTGCGGGGCGATGGACAACAGCTTCGTCATCCCGCTCGGTCTCTCGTTCCTGACCTTCCGGGAGATCTCGTATCTGGCGGACATGTATGCCCGCAAGGTGACGCCGTTTGCCGATCCGATGTGCGATGCCGCCTATATCACGATGTTCACGCAGATGCTCTCCGGTCCGATCACGAAGTACAAGGAGTTTGTCGAGGCGGATCGGTATGCGGACGGCTTTGAGGATGCGGCATTCGTCAACAACCTGACCGGCGGCGTGGAGCGCATCATGGCGGGACTTGCCAAGAAGATCCTCATTGCCGACACGCTTGCCGTCATCACGAACCGGGCGTTCGGGATGCCTGTGGAGGAGCTGCCCATCCAGTTCGCATGGGTCGGGGCAGTCTGCTATTCCTTGCAGCTGTACTACGATTTTTCGGGCTATTCGGACATGGCGATCGGCTTCACGGAGCTGCTCGGCTTCCGCTGTCCGGAGAATTTCAACTACCCGTACATGTCCGGCTCCATCTCCGAGTTCTGGCGCAGATGGCACATCACCCTCGGCAGCTGGTTCCGGGATTATGTCTATTTCCCGCTGGGCGGCTCCCGTGTGAGCAAGGGGCGGGTCTTCCTCAATCTGCTTGTGGTCTGGCTGCTGACAGGGCTCTGGCACGGCGTGGATCTCAGCTTCGTCATCTGGGGCATGATCCACTGCACATTCGCCGTCATCGAGCATTTCACGGGCGTCTCCAAGACGGAGAAGAAGCCTTTGCAGATCGTATGGCGGATCGTGACGCTGCTGGCGGTCGTGCTGGCATGGGTGATGTTCCGTGCCGAAAATGCCGCACACGGGCTGCTGTTCATCAAGGCGATGTTTGTGCCGAACACAGGCGTCAATCTCGCATCGTTCACGTACTGTATGCAGAGCTACTGGTGGCTGATGATCGTTGCGGCAGTCTTTGCGCTGCCTGTTGTCCCGAAGCTGCGGGAACGCTGCGGCGAGGGTAAGGCGGCGGTTGTCTATGATGCCGTATCGGCGGCGGTGCTCGTGCTGCTGTTCGTGCTGGCGATGGCGATGTCGGCGAACCGGCTCAACGATACCTTCGCCTATGCGAATTTCTGAGAGGAGGGAACGCATGAAACAGATCAAACTATCCGGACTGCTCGCATTCCTGTGCTTTGTGATATTTGCCGTGTGGGTGCCGGCGGATCCGTCCATCTTTGTCAAGCTCAGCAGCAAGGTGATCTGGACGATCGACAAGAATGCCTACAGCGGCATCGGCATCTTCTTCTATGACAATGACTACATTGTCACACCGGCGCCCGAAACGTCCACGGACTACGAGTTTGAGCAGATGATGACGCTGAAGGAGAAGCTCGATGCAGACGGCATTGAGCTGCTGTATGTCTGCAAGCCCACGAAATACCTTGACGACTCGATCTTCGACCAGTTCGGCGAGAAGAACTACTGCAACCGGAATGCCGACAAGCTGCTGTCCCGGCTCGATGCGGCGGGCGTCCACACGCTCGACCTCCGGCAGGAGATCCGGAATGACGGGCTGGACATCTACCAGATGTTCTACCGGACGGATCATCACTGGACCGTCCCGGCAGGGAAGTGGGGCACGTCCAAGATCGCCAGGGCGCTGAACGAGGACTGCGGCTATGGCATCGACCTGAGCATCTATGACGATGAAAACTATATCTTCAAGACCACGCCGGAAGCATGGTACGGCGAGCAGGGCGAGAAGCTCAACGGCTCCGACCTGAAAAAGGATGACTACACGCTCGTGACCCCGGATTTTGACACCTGCTACACCATCGGCGGCGAGCAGACGGATTTTGTGAACGGCTTCATCTACAATCCGGACACCTGCTATCACTATAATTATCATGCAGAGGCGTGCATCAACGAGAATGTCCCGGAGGGGAACATCCTCTTCCTCGGCGACTCGTATGATATGGTGACAGAGCCGTTCCTGTCGCTCTCCGTCCATCAGATCGATTTCCTGCTGATGCGCAATCTCCCAGATATGGACATCTACGAGCGCTTCATCAGGGAAGGCGGCTATGATACCGTCGTTATCTGCTATGCGCCGTTCATGATCGGTGCGCACGATGACGAGGAGTCGGCGAATTATAAGATGTTTGCGTTTATGCCGGATGGATCGGCAACGTGAAACAACAAGCTCCCCTGCCAAGCAAGCAGGGGAGCTGTTCCTTTCTGTGCGATTCAGTCAACGATCGGCAGCGTGATGATCTCAACGACCGCCTTGAGGATGTTCAGGGCGTCGGTCTCGTCGATCCTGCCGTTCTGGTCTACGTCGGCGTTCTCCTTTGCCTCGTCGGAGAGGGGCTCGCCGACCATCAGGTTCTTGTTCAGGACGATGACATCAACGATGCCGAGCTTCATGTCGCCGTCCATGTCGCCGAACGTCTTTTTAGAAGGCTTGATGGGGGGCTTGGTCGGAGTTGTTGTATCTGTACTGTCGCTGGGCTCCTCGGCGGTCGTTTCGGTCGGATCCGTGCTGCCGGTGGGTTCAGCGGCGGTCGGCTCGGTCGGATCGGTGCTGCCGGTGGGCTCTTCAGCGGTCGTTTCGGTCGGATCAAAGTGGGTCGTTTCGGGCGGTTCCGTCGTCTCTTCCAACGGCTTGACCGTCAGCTTGCCGATGGTCTGGTTGACCTTCATCTCATAGGCGTTATCATCGCTGCAGCTGATGTCCACGCTCATGTCATAGGTGCCGGCTGCAAGCGATTTGCCCGAAGCAAGCTCGAAGGTGAACTTGACCGGACCCTTGGTACCGCCCGACTTCGTGATATCGGCGACCAGCATTGCTTTTTGTTCATCCTTGGAAACGGTACCGGAGCCTTTTCCGGCGGTGATGGATTTGATCTGGAAGAGATCGTTCGGGAAGGGCTTGCCGTCGCACAAGAGCTGCATGCTCGCTGCGCACATCTTGAGGTCGGAGCTGAGTGTAACGTCGAGCGAGGCAGTGTCCTGACGGTTGGGATCAAATGTGGCATCGCTGACAGTCACAGCGACGGTGCCGTCGGATTCCGGATCATCGTGCGGCTTTAAGGAATAGTCGATCTCATCCAGGTACATGGGCTTATTGTCCTCGTTGAGGAAAAGGCTGCGTGTGGACATTTTATAGGTGCCGGCCTTGGCGTACTTATTGACCTCGAGCGTGAAGATCACGTCAAAATTACCGTCCACGCCGTTTGCGTTCGAGTCAAGAGCGTTGAACCCTGCGACGTCCAGGCCGATCGCACAATCATCAAACGGCTGAGGTTTGAATTCGATGGACTTGACGGAGAAATCATCATTCGGAAGGTAGGCGTGGTTGGACATGAGCCGCATCTCTGTGCCTGACATGGGTGCGTTGGATGTGACATGGGCTATGACTTGCACCTCTTTGTCCTTGGCGGGATCCACGACAAGGTCATCGATGGTCACCTTGGCAGTGCCGTTGGCTCTGTCGCCGACAACGTACAGCGTCCCGGGGTCAGTGTAGATGGAAACAGGCTCTCCGGCGTCGGCGTATATGACGATATTAGCCGTGATGTGATAGCTGCCAGGCTTGACATGCGTGCTCGGTTTGATCTTGTAATTCAAGGTAAAGGATTTTGGAGGATTTTTGTCGATACACATGGCGGTAAAGGAGCCGTTCTTTGTGTTGGGCTGTTCTGCATCAAAAAGCATCTTCGGGGAGGTAGTGATAGAAGAAATGTTGAGTAAGCTCTCCGAGAGCGGAAGGCCGTCTGCAAACAGCTGTATCTCGACGCCTTTGATCGGCTTGTCGGAATCGAACACGATAGGGATGGTGACCGAAGTATCTTTAGGCGTGTAAAAGTAGGAGGTGCCGATCATGGCAGCGGCATCGCTCGGTGCCGAGACAATGGACGGGATCCCCTCCCGGATATTGACAGCGGATGCTGTGCTGCCGGTGCCAAACGGGCAGACCGCCATCAGTGCGGCGACGGCTGCTGCTGTGAGCTGTTTCAGGAATGGTCTTCTCATGCTGCATCACCCTTTCATATTAAATAGGTATAAGCATTCTCAAGGCATTCAGTTTCGTAAACGTTTGCCATGAGATCCCCATAGCATAACTATACCATATTATATATAAATATGCAAGGAAAAAATCGGCGTTTTGTCAGAGTCACAAATTTTCAGCCGCCAAATTGTGCGGTCTTGACAAAGTTTTGTCTGTTCACAAAAAGTTTACAATTTCGAGCGTGAAATTATCCCGGAAATCCTTGACAATATATAGAAAGTGTGTTATACTGTATAAGGTTCGGCACAGCCGGACACGATATGCGATGAAGTGAAAGGTTGCCGGCGGTATGTCGGGGAATTTTCACGGAGTATGTCCGATTTTAAACCGGGCGACAAGGAAAGCTGACACAGTATGTGTAGACCGACAGCGGGACTGCTTGGAGCAGTATCGTTCTGAGTTACGGCGGAATGGCGAAGCTGTCAGTGTACATGTCTGCTCTCTGCCCCGGGATCCTGACAGAAGGATTTCGGTTTTTTGGTATAGAGAGGATGATACACCCGGCAGGGTGTGACAACGGCGCTCCTGGAAAACGCCCTCCAGACCACTCAAGGAGGCGAAAGAAAAGAAATGGCAGTAAGCGAAAAGATCAGAATCAAGATCAAGGGCTATGAGCACGCAACTGTGGACTCTGCTGCAGCGAAGATCGTTGAGGCAGCCAAGAGAAGCGGCGCATCTGTATCCGGTCCGATCCCGCTCCCCACTGAAAAGGAGATCGTAACTATCCTGAGAGCCGTACACAAGTACAAGGACAGCCGTGAGCAGTTTGAGCAGCGCACCCACAAGCGTCTGATCGATGTTCTCCGTCCCACTCCCAAGACGATGGAGACTCTCCAGAAGCTCGAGCTCCCCGCAGGTGTGGACATCGTAATGGAGGCTAAGTAAGCTCCTGCACGATCTGCGGCAGCACTTCCCGGATGCAAAGTGGGAGGTGCAAATGAATCCCGGTCACGTCAGAAGCCGTGATGGCACTGACCAATGGCCTGGTCAAGTCGGTTTCCCGACCAATAACCAAACAAGGAGGAAAAACAATGCAAAAAGGTATTATCGCCAAGAAGATCGGCATGACGCAGATCTTTGATGAAAACGGCAAGGTAATCCCGGTAACAGTCGTTGAGGCTGGCCCCTGCGTCGTTGTACAGGTGAAGACTGTTGAGAACGACGGTTATGCAGCAGTTCAGCTGGGCTTCGGCGACAAGAAGGCAACCAGAGTGAACAAGCCGATGAAGGGTCACTTCGACAAGGCTAACGCAGGTTACAAGAAGGCTCTCAAGGAGTTCAAGTTCGAGAACTGCGATCTGGAAGCAGGCAGCCTGATCAAGGCTGACACCTTTGCAGTAGGCGACATCGTGGATGTCTCCGGTACCAGCAAGGGTAAGGGTTACCAGGGTCCGATCAAGCGTCACAATCAGCACAGACTGAAGGAAACTCACGGTACCGGTCCTGTTCACAGACAGGCAGGTTCCATGGGCGCATGCTCCTCTCCGTCCCGTATCTATAAGGGCAAGGGCATGGCTGGTCAGATGGGTGCTGAGAAGGTCACCGTACAGAATCTTGAGATCGTCAAGATCGACGCTGAGAACAATCTGATCGCCATCAAGGGTGCGATCCCGGGCCCGAAGGGCGGCATTGTAACGATCGTTGACAGTGTGAAGGCGTAAGGAAGGAGGAAACGCAAATGGCAACAGTAAAAGTTTATGATATGGCCGGCAGCGCAGTCTCCGAGACAGAGCTGAACGATGCGATCTTTGGCATTGAGCCGAATGTTTCCGTGATGCATGCAGTAGTTCTGAACTACCTTGCGAACCAGCGCCAGGGCACACAGTCCACGCTGACCCGTACCGAGGTCAGAGGCGGCGGCAAGAAGCCGTGGAGACAGAAGGGTACAGGTCATGCAAGACAGGGCTCCACAAGAGCTCCGCAGTGGGTACACGGCGGTATTGCAATGGGTCCCAAGCCGAGAAGCTATAGATATACACTGAACAAGAAGGTTCGCAGACTCGCTATGAAGTCCGCACTTTCTGCCAAGGTACAGGAGGGCAACCTGATCGTGCTCGATACCCTGACCATGGATGAGTTCAAGACCAAGAAGATCGTTGCTATGCTCAATGCACTGGGCGTTGAGAAGAAGGCACTGATCGTTACCGCTGAGGCTGAGCCGAAGGTATACAGAAGCGCAGCTAACATTCCTGGTGTCAAGACTGCTACAGTCGGCACGCTGAATGTATATGACATTCTCAACGGCGGCAAGTTCATCGCTCCGAAGAATGCCATCGCAAAGATCGAGGAGGTGTACGCATAATGAAGGCAGCACAGGACATCATCATCCGCCCGATCATCACCGAGCAGGCAACCGATAATCTGCCGCTGAACAAGTACACCTTTGAAGTGGCTAAGGATGCCAACAAGATCGAGATCAAGAATGCCGTTGAAGAGCTGTTCAATGTAGAGGTCGTAAAGGTCAACACTGTGAACTGCGACGGCAAGCAGAAGAGAATGGGCAGATTCGTCGGCAAGACCGCTTCCTACAAGAAGGCGATCGTTACCGTTAATCCGGAGCCGACCAATGCTAAGGGCACCAAGAAGGCTGACAAGAAGAGAGGCACCATCGAGTTCTTCGACGGTATGTTCTAAGAACCTCTTTTCGGAAAGAGACCCATTCACGTATGGGAATCATGTTCCCGATAATAACATGTTTAGGAGTTGAAAGATAAATGGCAATCAAGAGCTACAAGCCTACCTCTCCCTCCCGCCGCCAGATGACCGTTACGGATTATTCCGTACTGTCCAAGGAAGGCCCGGAGAAGAGCCTGCTCGAGCCGCTGAAGAAGAAGAGCGGCAGAAACAGCTATGGCCGCATCACGGTTCGCCACAGAGGCGGCGGCAACAGAAGAAAGTACCGTGTAATCGATTTCAAGCGTGACAAGGAAGCTATGAACGCTACCGTTCTGACCCTTGAGTACGATCCGAACAGAAGCGCATTCATCGCACTGGTTCAGTACGAGGACGGCGAGAAGAGATATATCCTCGCTCCTCACGGTCTGAAGGTCGGCGATGTGGTACGTGCAGGTTCCGATGCAGATATCAAGCCCGGCAATGCCCTCAAGCTCGAGGATATCCCGGTTGGTACCTTTATCCATGCCATTGAGCTGTATCCCGGCAAGGGCGCTCAGCTCGTAAGATCCGCTGGTAACATGGCTCAGCTCATGGGTAAGGAGAACGGCTTCGCACTGATCCGTCTGCCCTCCGGTGAGATGAGAAAGGTCACCATTGGCTGCAAGGCTGCTATCGGTCAGGTTTCCAACATCGACCACGAGAACGTTAACTACGGTAAGGCTGGTCGTAAGCGCCACATGGGCTGGAGACCGACTGTTCGTGGTTCCGTTATGAACCCCTGCGATCACCCGCACGGTGGTGGTGAGGGTAAGTCTCCTGTTGGTCGTCCCGGACCTGTTACCCCGTGGGGTAAGCCTGCTCTGGGTTATAAGACCAGAAAGAAGCATAACCGCACCGATAAGTATATCGTAAAGCGCCGCAATGGCAAGTAATCGGAAAGGAGGAACCGCATAATGAGCAGAAGTATCAAGAAGGGTCCCTTCGTGCAGGAAGCTCTGATGAAGAGAGTTCTCGCAATGAACGAGGCCGGCGAGAAGAAGGTGCTCAAGACCTGGAGCCGTTCTTCCACGATCTTCCCGGAATTCGTTGGACACACCTTTGCAGTGCATGACGGCAGAAAGCATGTGCCGGTTTACGTGACTGAGGATATGGTAGGTCACAAGCTGGGCGAGTTTGCTCCGACAAGAACCTTCAAGGGTCATGCCGGATCCAAGACATCCAACAACGGTAAGAAGTAAGCGGAAGGAGGAACAGAAATGGAAGCTAAAGCAACACTGAGCAACGTCCGCATTTCTCCCCGCAAGGTGCAGATCGTGCTGGATCTGATCAGAAACAAGCCTACTGATGTAGCACTGGCAACGCTTCGCCTCACTCCCAAGGCAGCAAGCCCCATTCTGGAGAAGCTGGTGAAGTCCGCTATCGCAAATGCAGACAATAACCACAGCATGAACAAGGACAGCCTGTATGTGGCTGAGTGCTATGTAACACCGGGTCCGATCATGAAGCGCATCATGCCGAGAGCACAGGGCAGAGCGTACCGGATCCTGAAGAGAACATCGCACATCACCGTTGTTCTGAAAGAAAAAGAATAATCCAGAGGAGGTTAAGTATGGGCCAGAAGGTTAATCCGCACGGTCTCCGTGTCGGTGTCATCAAGGAGTGGGACTCCCGCTGGTATGCAAAGAAGGCAGACTTCGGCGATATGCTGGTAGAAGACTACAACATCCGTAATTACATCCTCAAGACGCTCAAGCCCGCAGGCGTTCCTCGTGTAGAGATCGAGCGTTATGCTGAGGATAAGGTAAGAATCCACATTCACTGCGCTAAGCCCGGTATCGTGATCGGCAGAGGCGGCGCAGAGATCGAGAAGCTGAGACAGGATCTGGAGAAGAAGATGGGCAAGTCTGTTTCCATCAACATCCTCGAGATCAAGCAGCCCGATATGGACGCACAGCTCGTTGCAGAGAAGATCGCTAAGGATCTGGAGGAGCGTGTTTCCTTCCGTCGTGCAATGAAGCAGAGCATCGGCCGTGCAATGCGCCTGAATGCCAAGGGCATCAAGGTAATGGTTTCCGGCAGACTCGCCGGCGCCGAGATCGCACGTTCCGAGAGCTACCATGAGGGTACCATCCCGCTGCAGACCATCCGTGCAGACATCGACTACGGCTTCGCTGAGGCTGATACAACCTACGGTAAGCTCGGTGTCAAGGTTTGGATCTACAAGGGCGAAGTCCTCAAGGGCGATGCTGCTAAGGCTATGGCTGCAAGAGAGAAGACTGAGAAGAAGCGCAGAACCGAGAAGCCTGACAGAAAGCGTCGTGACGGTTTCAGAGGCGAGAACAGACGTGCATATAATGGCGCTCGTACTGCAAAAAGAGAAGGGGGTAACAAGTAATGCTGCTTCCGAAGAGAGTAAAGTACCGCAGAGTCCACAGAGGACGTCTGACCGGTAAGGCCTACAGAGGCAACAAGGTAAGCTACGGTGATTTCGGTCTCCAGGCTCTGGAGCCGGCATGGATCACCTCTAATCAGATCGAGGCTGCCCGTATCGCTATGACTCGTTACATCAAGCGTGGCGGTCAGGTCTGGATCAAGATCTTCCCCGACAAGCCCATCACTGAGAAGCCGGCTGAGACCCGAATGGGTTCCGGTAAGGGTTCTCCTGAGTACTGGGTAGCCGTTGTTAAGCCGGGCAGAGTACTGTTCGAGATCAAGGGCGTTCCGGAGGAGACTGCAAGAGAGGCTATGCGTCTTGCGATGCATAAGCTGCCCATCAAGTGCAGATTTATTCTGAAAGAAACTGCTGAGGATGCAGAGTAAGGAGGGAAGCTCACCATGAAAGCAACAGAAATCAAAGAGATGACTGTAGACGAGATGAATACCAAGCTGGTCAGCCTCAAGGAAGAGCTTTTCAACCTGCGTTTCCAGCTTGCAGTGGGTCAGCTTGAGAACACTGCAAGAGTCAAGGCTGTCAAGAAGGATATTGCACGTCTTAAGACCTGTCTGCGTGCAGCAGAGCTTGCACAGAGCGTAAAGTAAGATAGGAGGATAACGTCGTGGCAGAAAGAAATCTGAGAAAGACAAGAACCGGCCTGGTAGTCAGCGATAAGATGGACAAGACCGTTGTTGTTGCCATCATCGACAACGTAAGACATCCGCTCTACAAGAAGATCGTTAAGCGTACCGTTCGCCTCAAGGCTCATGACGAGAACAACGAGTGCAGAGTTGGCGATCGCGTATCTGTAATGGAAACACGTCCGCTGTCCAAGGACAAGAGATGGCGTGTAGTCAACATCATCGAGAAGGCTAAGTAAGCAGCAATACTGAGAGGAGGAAGCATCCATGATTCAGATGCAGACTTATCTGAAGGTTGCAGACAACACCGGTGCCAAGGAGCTCATGTGCATCCGTGTACTGGGCGGTACCCGCAGAAGATATGCGAACATCGGTGATGTTGTCGT
Source organism: Oscillospiraceae bacterium (assembly GCA_024684395.1). GTDB lineage: Bacteria > Bacillota > Clostridia > Oscillospirales > Ruminococcaceae > UBA3855. Next base: position 10,367 of record JAIKWY010000114.1, on the reverse strand, counting down.
AGCATCCGTTAAGAAAGCAACACCCGGCGGCGTTGTAAAGAAGGGCGACGTAGTCAAGGCTGTCATCGTCCGCAGCGCAAAGGGTCTGAGAAGAGAGGACGGCACCTACATCCGTTTCGACGAGAATGCAGCCGTTATCATCAAGGAAGACAAGAACCCGAGAGGTACCCGTATCTTCGGGCCGGTAGCAAGAGAGCTTCGTGAGAAGGACTACATGAAGATCCTGTCCCTTGCTCCGGAAGTACTGTAATGGAGGTGGCTGGAATGAGCAAAGTACATGTAAAAACCGGCGACACCGTTGTACTGCTGACCGGCAGTGCTGAGTACAAGTTCAAGAACGCTGACAAGGACCGTCTCACCGGCAAGGTGCTCGAGGTTAGCCCGAAGGAGGGCAAGGTCATCGTTGAAGGCTTCAACATGATCACCAAGCACGTTAAGCCCAGAGCTATGGGTCAGAGCGGCAGCGTTGTCAAGGCAGAGGCACCGATCTATGCGTGCAAGGTACAGCTTGTTTGCCCGAAGTGCGGCAAGCCCACCAGAGTTGGCCACACAGTTGAGGACGGCAAGAAGCTGCGTGTCTGCAAGAAGTGCGGCAAATCTTTCGAGTAAAGGAGAAACGACATGGCAAGATTAAAGGATCAGTATGTCAGCACCGTTGCTCCCGCATTGATGCAGAAGTTCGGGTATAAGAGCGTTATGCAGATCCCGAAGCTCGACAAGGTAGTCATCAACGTAGGTGCCGGTGAGGCAAAGGAAAATTCCAAGGTTATTGACGCTATCATGGCTGACCTCGCAGCGATCACCGGTCAGAAGCCGGTCGTATGCCGTGCCAAGAAGAGCGTTGCAAACTTCAAGCTCCGTGAGGGTATGCCGATCGGCGTGAAGGTTACACTCCGTGGCGAGAGAATGTATGATTTCGTTGACAAGCTGTTCAGCATCGCATTCCCCCGTGTACGTGACTTCCGTGGCATCAACGGCAGCTCCTTCGACGGCAAGGGTAATTACTCCACCGGTATCAAGGAGCAGCTGATCTTCCCCGAGATCGAGTATGACAAGATCGACAAGGTACGTGGTATGGACATCAACTTCATCACCACTGCCCAGACCGACGAAGAGGCAAAGGAGCTTCTCAAGCTTCTCGGCGCTCCGTTCGCTGACTAAGGGAGGAAAAGAAACATGGCTAAGAAGGCAATGATTAACAAGCAGCAGAGAACCCCCAAGTTCTCGACCAGAGCTTACACCAGATGCAAGATCTGCGGCAGACCGCATGCCTATCTGAGAAAGTACGGCATCTGCCGTATCTGCTTCAGAGAGCTGGCAAATGACGGCCAGATCCCGGGTGTAAAGAAGGCAAGCTGGTAATTTAGATAAGGAGGTCATTGGCATGCAAATTTCCGATACGATCGCAGATCTGCTCACAAGAATCCGTAATGCAAGCTCTGCGAAGCACGCCACGGTTGACATTCCCGCATCCAACGTGAAGAAGGCTATCACCCAGATCCTCGCTGATGAGGGCTATATCAAGGACTTCTCCATCGTTGATGACGGTAAGCAGGGCATCATCAGAGTTACTCTGAAGTATACTGACGGCAAGACTCCGGTTATCGCCGGTCTGCGCCGTGTCTCCAAGCCGGGTCTGCGTATTTACTCGAGCTGTGAGGATATGCCGAAGGTTCGCAAGGGCCTGGGCATCGCAATCGTTTCCACATCTAAGGGCATCATGACCGACAAGAAGGCAAGAGAGCTGAATGTCGGCGGCGAAGTGCTCGCATACGTATGGTAAGGAGGACTTGAATCATGTCAAGAATTGGTAGAATGCCGATCACCGTTCCTGCCGGCGTAGATGTCAAGGTGGAGGATAACACCGTAACCGTTAAGGGTCCCAAGGGTACTCTTACCCAGAAGTTCTCCAAGGAGCTCGACATCAAGCTCGAGGACGGCGTGATCACTGTTGCTCGTCCGTCTGATGACAAGACCCACAGAAGCCTGCACGGTCTGACCCGTACCCTGATCCACAACATGGTAGAGGGTGTGGTAAACGGCTACAGCAAGACCCTCGAGATCGACGGCGTCGGCTATCGTGTGCAGAAGCAGGGCAAGAACGTAGTTATGAACCTGGGCTTCTCTCATCAGGTCATCGTTTCCGAGACCGATGATATCCAGCTCGATGTACCGCAGCCGAACCAGATCATTGTCAAGGGTATTGACAAGCAGAAGGTCGGTCAGTTTGCCGCTGAGATCCGTGAGAAGAGACCGCCGGAGCCTTACAAGGGCAAGGGCATCCACTACATGGGCGAGCATATCATCCGCAAGGAAGGCAAGGCCGGTAAGGGCAAGAAGTAATTAGGAGAGGAGTAAACGGCTATGATTAAAAAGTTCGACAGCAACAAGGCTCGTCTCAAGAGACATGCCCGTGTTCGCAGAAAGATCTCCGGAACTCCTGAGGTTCCGAGACTGAATGTCTTCCGCAGCGACAAGCACATCTATGCACAGATCATTGACGACGTGAACCAGAAGACTCTGGTAGCTGCAAGCAGCCTGACCAAGGGCTTTGAGGGCAACGGCGGCAACATCGAGGGTGCAAAGAAGGTCGGCGAGATGATCGCCAAGGCTGCCGCTGAGAAGGGCATCAAGGATGTTGTATTTGACAGAGGCGGCTACCTCTATCACGGTCGTGTAGCGGCGCTTGCAGAAGCAGCCCGTGAGAATGGCCTGAATTTCTAAGAAAGGGAGGGAACACGATTGGCTAATTTTGAGCAGAAAGAGAGTGAGTACCTCGAAAGAGTCGTACACATCAACAGAGTATCCAAGACCGTTAAGGGCGGCCGTATCATGAAGTTCTCCGCACTCGTTGTAGTCGGCGACGGCAATGGTACCGTTGGCTTCGGTATGGGCAAGTCCGGCGAAGTTCCGGATGCCATCCGCAAGGGCATCGAGGATGCGAAGAAGAATATGGTGAAGGTTCCGCTGAAGGGCACCACCATTCCTCACGAGATCGTTGGCAAGTTCGGCGCAGGCGAAGTTCTGATGCGTCCGGCTGCTCCCGGTACCGGTGTTATCGCCGGCGGCCCGGTCCGTGCGGTCATCGAGGTTGCAGGCATCAAGGACATCAGAACCAAGTCTCTGCGTTCCAACAATCCCTGCAATGTAGTAAGAGCTACCATCGCTGGTCTGACCGGCTGCACCACCGCTGAGGAGGTTGCTGCTAAGCGTGGCAAGACCGTGAAGGAAATCCTGGGCTAAGGAGGCAGAATGATGAAGAAGATCACACTCGTTAAGAGCCTCATTGGCTGCAAGAAGGATCAGATCGCAACTGCTAATGCACTGGGTCTCAAGAAGCCGGGCGATGTTACTACTCAGCCTGACAATCCGTGCACAGCAGGCAAGATCCAGAAGATCACTCACCTCATCAAGGTAGAAGAAGCGTAAGCAAGGAGGTGCATACCATGCAGATTCATGAACTCACTCCCGCACCGGGTTCCAACAAGCCGTCCAAGCGTGTAGGCCGTGGTCACGGTTCCGGTAACGGCAAGACCGCAGGCAAGGGTCACAAGGGCCAGAAGGCACGTTCCGGCGGCGGCGTAAGAATCGGTTTTGAAGGCGGCCAGATGCCGCTCGCAAGAAGAATCCCGAAGAGAGGCTTCAAGAATATCTTCGCTAAGGAGTACACGATCGTGAATGTCGGCACTCTGAACGAGAAGTTCGAGGCTAACGATGTTGTAGATGCAGCTACGCTGTACGAGAAGGGCATCGTAAAGCAGGTCGCTAAGGACGGCATCAAGATCCTGGGCGATGGCGAGCTGACTAAGGCTCTCGTTGTTGACGTTGCGAAGCTCACCGCATCCGCTAAGGCAAAGATCGAGGCAGCAGGCGGTAAAGTTATCGAGAAGGACGGCGAGAAAGCAGAGGTGAAGTAAGGTGTTCCAAACTCTTAGGAATGCTTGGAGCGTGCCAGAGATCCGTAAGAAGTTCATCTATACATTCATCATGATCGTCATTTTCAGAATCGGCAGTGCTATCACTGTTCCGTTCCTGGAGCTGGCAAGTGTACAGGAATGGGTGAATCAGAATGCAACAGACGGCAACTTCCTGGAGTACCTGAACATCCTTACCGGTGGTGCGCTTTCCAAGGCTACCGTATTCTCCCTGTCCATCACTCCCTATATCAACGCATCCATCATCATCCAGCTCCTGACCTATGCGCTCCCGCCGCTTGAACGGCTGCAGGAGGAGGGTGAGGAAGGACGGAAGGTCATCAACAAGATCATGGCGTATGTCGCTCTTGGTCTTTCGGTCTTCATGTCCGTCGCTTACTATCTGACCCTGCGCAACAGTATGCACGCTGTCAAGTATACGACCGGTGCATACGGCTGGTTCGCTGCGATTGTTATCATCGCATGTTTCTCGGCAGGCGCATCCTTCGTTGTCTGGATGGGCAACCGCATTTCTGAAAAGGGCATCGGCAACGGCGTCTCCATGATCCTGTTCGCCGGTATCCTCGCACGTTTCCCCACCGACGTGGGCACTCTGATCGAGCTGACCAAGACCACCCCGCAGAAGTACTTCTGGGTAACGCTTGCAGTTCTCGTGCTCTTCGTTCTCATGATCGGCTTCATCGTCTTCATGAACGAGTCCGAGCGCCGCATCCCGATCCAGTATGCAAAGCGTGTTGTTGGTCGCAAGCAGTTCGGCGGTCAGAACACCCACATCCCGATCAAGGTCTGCATGTCCGGTGTAATGCCTATCATCTTTGCGATGGCATTCATGTCCCTTCCGTCCACCATCAGCCTCTTTGTCAAGCCGGCAGAGACGCTCGAGGCGGCACAGGAAAACGGTGCTATGTCCGTCTTCTACTTCCACTTCATCAACTTCTTCAAGACGACAAGTGCCGGCTATGCAGTACTTTATCTCATCCTCATCGTTGCGTTTAACTATTTCTACGTTTCGATGCAGTACAATCCGGTCGAAATTGCAAACGGACTTCGTCAGAACAACGGCGCTATCCCGGGCATCCGTCCCGGCAAGCCGACATCCGATTACCTGCAGAGAGTTCTGTCCAAGATCACTCTGGTAGGTGCCATCTTCCTGGGCATCATTGCGATCTTCCCGATCATGATGACATGGTTCGACCAGAACCTGCAGTCTCTGTCGATGGGCGGTACTTCCATCCTCATCGTCGTTTCTGTTGCTCTTGAGACGGCAAGAACGCTTGAATCCCAGCTGATGATGCGTCATCACAAGGGCTTCTTAGGATAAGGAGGGGCAAGTATGAACCTGATTTTACTCGGCGCACCCGGTGCCGGCAAGGGCACACAGGCAGAGGCAATCTCCGAAGCACTGAACATCCCGCAGATCTCTACCGGCAACATGCTGCGTGAGGCTGTGAAGAACGGCACAGAGTATGGTCTGAAGGCAAAGGCAGTCATGGAGGCAGGCGGTCTGGTATCCGACGACATCGTCATCGGTATCCTGAAGGATCGCATTGCTCAGCCCGACGCACAGAACGGCTTTATCCTCGACGGCTTCCCGAGAACTGTTCCGCAGGCTGAGGCACTCGACGCAATGGGCGTCCGCATCGACAAGGTCGTTGAGATCTTCGTTCCGGATGAGACCATCAAGGAGAGAGTCTCCGGCAGACGTGTCTGCGAAGGCTGCGGCGCTACCTATCATGTACAGTACAAGCCCTCCAAGACCGAGGGTGTCTGCGACAAGTGCGGTGCAAAGACCATCATCCGCAAGGACGATCAGCCTGAGACCGTGATCTCCCGTCTTGCGACCTATCACGAGACGACGGAGCCGATCAAGGCATACTACGAAAAGCAAGGCAAGCTCACGACCGTTATCGGTCAGGAAGAGGTTGCCGATACGAAGCGGCTCACCCTGCAGGCTGTGGGGGCTAAGGCTGAATGAGTATCACGATTAAATCCAAGACAGATCTTGAAAAAATGCGCATTGCCGGACGGATCGCTGCGAATGCAAGAGATCTCGCCGGCAGGATGCTGGAGCCCGGTATGACGACCAGGGACGTCGATAAGATCGTCCATGATTACATCGTCGGGCAGGGTGCAGTCCCGTCATTCCTCGGTTACGGGGGATTCCCGGGCAGCGCCTGTGTTTCGGTCAACGAGGAGGTCATCCACGGCATCCCCGGCGGCAGAAAGCTCCGTCCCGGCGACATCGTCAGCATCGACGTCGGCGCTCACATCGGCGGCTTTCACGGTGACACCTGCTGGACTTTCCCGGTAGGCAAGATCTCGGACGAGGCGCAGGCCTTGCTCGATGTCACACGCCAGTCGCTCTTTGAGGGCATCGCCAAGGCGCAGCCCGGCAATCACTTAGCCGATGTGTGCGGTGCTGTGGAACAGTACTGTGCCTCCAGAGGCTACGGCATTGTCCGTGAGTACTGCGGTCACGGCATCGGTAGACAGCTGCACGAGTCACCGGAAGTTCCGAACTACGTCCAGAACGGTTCCAGAGATATGCGTATCAAACTCCAGCCCGGCATGACGTTCTGCATTGAACCTATGATCAATGTCAAGGGCGATGCGATCCGGGTTTGCAAGGACAAGTGGACAGTCCGCACCAAGAGCGGCTGCCTCTCCGCCCATTTTGAGCACATGATCGCCATCACACCGGACGGACCCGTCATCCTGACGGAATCGGATCTCGACTGATGGTGCCGGAGCAGGGAAGAGTGGTGCTGTGCATCGCCGGCAAGGAAAAGGGCAGCTTCTATGTCGTCACAGGCAGTGAGGCAGGCTTCGTATTCCTGGCAGACGGCAAGCACAGAACGCTCGATAAACCAAAGCGCAAGAACATCCGGCATATCCGCCTGACCGATACGGTCTGGGACATCGCCGGCCTGACTGACAGGATGCTGCGCAGGCAGCTATGCGAGTATACCCAAGGAGGGAACTGATTTGTCTAAGGAAGATTTGATTGAGGTAGAGGGCGTCGTGCTGGAAGCGCTTCCGAATGCGAATTTCCGTGTTGAGCTTCCGAACAAGCATGTCATTCTCGCTCATGTGTCGGGTAAGCTGCGGATGAACTACATCCGTATCGTTCCCGGCGACAAGGTAAAGATCGAAATGTCACCCTATGATCTGACAAAGGGCCGTATCACATGGCGTGCCAAGTGATCCCGGTCTCATAAGGAGGTATTTTCCATGAAAGTAAGACCTTCGGTAAAACCGATTTGCGAAAAGTGCAAGGTCATCAAGCGCAAGGGCAAGATCATGGTCATCTGTGAGAATCCCAAGCACAAGCAGCGCCAGGGCTGATCCCCTGAGAGCATTGGAGGTGTAATTCATCAATGGCAAGAATTTCGAGTATTGACCTTCCCAAGGAAAAGAGAGTCGAGATCGGTCTGACCTATATCTTCGGTATCGGCCGTCCGACTGCGACCAAGATCCTGGAAGCCACCGGTATCGATCCGGACACCAGAGTCAAGGATCTGACCGAGCAGGACGTAGCTAAGCTGCGTGACTACATCGACGCTAACCTGTCTGTAGAGGGTGATCTCCGCCGTGAGGTCGCACTGAACATCAAGAGACTCGTCGAGATCGGCTGCTACAGAGGCGTCCGTCACAGAAAGGGTCTGCCGGTAAGAGGCCAGCGTACCAAGACCAACGCAAGAACCCGCAAGGGTCCGGCTAAGACCATCGCTAATAAGAAGAAGTAAGGAGGGCGATTTCTTTTGGCACAGCAGAAGGGTAAAAAGGTGACTACGATCCGCCGCCGCAGAGAGCGTAAGAACATCGAGAGCGGTGCGGTGCATATTCAGTCTACCTTCAATAACACCATCGTAACCATTACCGACACGCAGGGCAATGCGATCTCCTGGGCAAGCGCCGGCGGTCTGGGTTTCCGTGGTTCCAGAAAGTCTACACCGTTCGCAGCACAGACTGCAGCTGAGACAGCCGCTAAGGCAGCTATGGAGCACGGTCTCAAGACGGTTGAGGTTTATGTCAAGGGTCCGGGCAGCGGCCGTGAGGCTGCCATCCGTGCGCTGCAGGCCGTAGGTCTGGAAGTCCGCATGATCAAGGATGTTACCCCGATCCCGCACAATGGTTGCCGTCCGCCTAAGAGACGCCGCGTCTGATTGGAGGTATAGAGTTATGGCAGTAAGTAAGGATCCGATTCTCAAGAGATGCAGATACCTGGGCATCTCCCCGATGGTAATGGGCATCAGCAAGACGTCCAACCGCAATCCTAACGCTAACAGCCGCCGGAAGGTTTCCGAGTACGGCACCCAGCTCAAGGAAAAGCAGAAGCTCAAGTTCATCTATGGTATGATGGAAAAGCCGTTCCGTCACTACTTCGAGCTCGCTGAGAAGATGGAGGGCAAGGCCGGTGATAACCTGATCACTCTGCTCGAGTCCCGTCTCGACAACGTAGCTTATCGCATGGGTATGGCACTGACCAGACGTGAGGCAAGACAGCTCGTAGGTCACGGTCACTTCACTGTAAACGGCAAGCGTGTAGACATCCCGTCCTATCGTGTAAGCGTTGGCGATGTCGTTGCTGTTAAGGAGAAGAGCAGAACCAGCGAGAAGTTCAAGGCTGTCGTTGAGCAGACCGCAGGCAGAACCACCCCGCTGTGGCTCGATGTCAACAAGGAGGCTTTCTCCGCCACCGTTAACAGAATGCCGAATCCCTCGGATATTGATTACGAGGCAGAGACCCACCTGATCGTCGAGCTGTACTCCAAGTAATCCGTAATTGCTTACGAATAAGTATCCGCACGAAATACGAACCATAGTAATTACGAAATAGGAGGGTTTATATGCTTGAAAAAATTGAGAAGCCGGAAATCATTCCCGAAGATCTGAGACCGGACGGAAAGTATGGCAAATTCGTTCTTTCCCCGCTCGAACGTGGCTATGGCACGACCCTTGGCAACAGCCTCAGACGTGTCCTTCTCTCCTCCATTCCGGGTGTGGCTGTCAATTTCGTAAAGATCGACGGCGTACACCATGAACTTTCCACGATCCCTGGCGTGAAGGAGGATGTGACTGAGATCATCCTGAGCCTGAAGGGCCTGACCGCTAAACTCTACGGTGAAGGTCCCAAAACGCTCCTGATCGACGCAGAGGGCGAGTGCGAGGTCACCGCCGGCGATATCGAAACTGACTCCGAAGTCACCATTCTGAATCCGGGTATGCACATTGCGACCCTGGGTAAGGATGCAAAGCTTCATATGGAGATCACCATTGACCGGGGCAGAGGCTATGTATCTGCCGAGCGCAACAAGCAGCAGACACCGGATATCCCGATCGATGTGATCGCCGTAGACAGCATTTATACTCCTGTTTTAAAGGTGAACTATACTGTAGAGAATACACGTCTCGGACAGGTCACCGACTATGACAAGCTGACTATGGAGGTGTGGACCGACGGTACCATCTCCGCTAAGGAAGCGCTGTCACAGGCAGCCAATCTCCTCAATGAGCACCTGAAACTGTTCGTCGATCTTTCCGACGAAGCATGTATTCAAGAGGTCCTCGTAGAAAAGGATGACAAGGGTAAGGAAAAGATCCTTGAGATGACCATTGAGGAACTTGACTTGTCGGTACGTTCCTTCAATTGCCTGAAGCGTGCCGGCATCAATACCGTTGACGATTTGATCAACAAGTCCGAGGAAGAAATGATGAAGGTGCGTAACCTCGGCAAGAAGTCCTTCGATGAGGTAAAGGAAAAGCTCCAGTCGCTGGGCTTTGACCTCTCTTCCGAGGAAGACTGACGCACTTTGATAAGACTTTACCCGATGGGCTCCCCCTCAGGGGGGAACACCCATTCAAGACTTTGAGAAAAGGAGTGAATCGTAATGCCGGGTACCAGAAAGCTGGGCAGAACCACTGCACAGAGAACTGCAATGCTGAGAGCTATGGTTACTTTCCTGCTGGAGAACGGTCAGATCGAAACTACCGTTACCAGAGCGAAGGAAGTTCGCAGTGTCGCTGAGAAGATGATTACACTGGGCAAGAATACTGACCTTCACAGCAAGCGTCAGGTATATTCCTACATCACTAAGGAAGGTGTCGCTAAGAAGCTGTTCGACGAGATCTCGCCGAAGTATGCTGACCGTAAGGGCGGCTACACCCAGATCATCAAGATCGGTCCGCGCCGTGGTGATGCCGCTGAAATGGCAATCATCAAGCTGGTTGACTAATTGATCGAAAGCACTCAGGTCCCCTTTGCCGTAAGGCAGAGGGGACTTTTGTATTTTTTCGCAAAACGATTGCAATTTCAGTGAAGATGTGCTATAATAGAATAGTGAATCTCTCTTTGAAAGGAGATCTGTTCAATGAAACTCGTATTCGCCATCGTGAACGGCGATGATAGTCAGGCAGTGTCCAAGGCACTGA
>JAIKWY010000111.1 GCA_024684395.1 Oscillospiraceae bacterium | reverse complement strand
AGATCAAGCTCGAAGTGACAAAGAAAGCTGCCCCCGGCATCCTCGAACAGAACGGGAGCATCGTTTCCAGGAAAAAGCTGCACTATCAGGATGAGCTGCTTGTTTCCTGCTATGTGCTCAACGACGGCAATCCGGATCTTGCGGCATTTTTGTCCGATGCAGAGCCGCTGACTGCCGCAGAATGGGAGCAGACTGCCATTGCGGAGGGTGTTCTGGATCCGGATCGCTATACCTTTGCGGACTACGAGCAGTACCGCCGGGACGTGTATGCCGAGTATTGCCGCCCCTGTGCCGTATCCGATGACGTGCAGGCGATCCTGGACGAGATACAGCGCACCTCGGCGACCCGGTATGAAGCGCTGAAACAGCTCGAAGCCTATTTCCATGCCATGACATATGACACCGCCTGCGGGGCGCTGCCGGCGTCGGTGAACGATGCGGAGAGCTTCCTCGATGACTTCCTGTTCACATCGCAGCGGGGCTATTGTATGCACTATGCCACTGCCTTTACGCTGATGGCGAATGCGATGGGCATCCCGTGCCGCTATGTGCAGGGCTATCATGTGCAGCGAGATGCGGAAGGAAATGCCCTCGTGATGCAGGGGAATGTCCACGCATGGCCGGAGGTGTATTTTGACAACGTGGGCTGGGTCGCCTTTGAGCCGACGCCCGGACATGCCGTGTCGGCGGGCTGGCGCACGGCGGAGTACGATCCCGCTGCCCTTCAGCGTGAGGAGCCGGAGCCCGTGACGGACGAGCCGGAACCTCCAAGCGAAGCGCAGGAGGAACCGGAAGCATCCGCACCCGATCCGATGCTATTCCTGATCCCGGCGGCGGCTGTGCTATGCTTTCTGCTGCTGGCGTTCCTTTGGAGCCGTCTGCTTGCCCGGAGAAAGTACCGGCGGATGCGGTTTACTGACAGATTTCGCTGTCTGACGCAGCAGGATCTGCGGCTGCTCGGGTATCTGGGCTTCCGGATGGAGGAGGGCGAGACGCTCGCAGAACTGTCACAGCGTGTGATGCAGTCCGACCGGGAGGACATCAAGGCGCAGCTCGGGTCGATCCCGCTCTATGAAGCGGTGCTCTATGCCGACAAAGAGATCACTGCCGATGAGCTCACCGCAGCGGAAAAGCGGCATAAACAGCTGCGTGAGATCATCAGAAAAAGCAAGCTGCGGTACAGATTTTTGCTTCTGTTCAGAAGTGTCTGATGCTGAATATGCATAAAAGCCGGGATCACTGCGATCCCGGCTTTTTCTGTGTTTATTTTGCTTCGCCGCTTTTCAGCTTGGCAAGATATGCCTTTGTTTCCGATGCCACAACGCCGGACAGCCCGAGGAGGGCAATGATGTTCGGCAGCGCCATGAGCCCGTTGAAAATATCAGCCATGTTCCAGACGGCTTCCACCGTCAGATACGGTCCGATGCCGACCGCTGCCACATAGATCCAGCGGTAGACCTTCGTCAGATGATGCCCCGGACCTGCGAGGTAGGCAAGGCAGCGCTCGGAGTAGTAATTCCAGCCGAGGATCGTTGTGAAGGCGAAGAAGGCAAGACAGGTCATCAGCAGCACCGATGTGACCTTCTCCGGGAAAGGGAGACCGTAGCGGAAGGCATCCATCGTGATCTCCACGCCTTCGAGATCCTTCTCGTAGCTGCCCGCCATCACGATGGCGAGCCCCGTCATCGTGCAGACGCAGATCGTGTCGATGAAGGTGCCGGTCATGGTCACAAGCCCCTGCCGTACCGGCTCCTTGGTGCGGGCGGCAGCGGCTGCGATGGGCGCAGAGCCGAGACCGGCTTCATTGGAGAAGATGCCCCTTGCCACGCCGTTGCGCATGGAGGCAGCCACCACGGCAAAGCCTGCCGCACCGCCTGCAAGAGGCCGCAGCCCGAAGGCGCCCCGGAGCACGGTCAGCACTGCATCCGGCACCTCTCGGATGTGCATCCCGATGATGAGCAGGCAGCAGCCGACATAAATGACGATCATCGCCGGAACGACATATTCCGAGACCGTTGCGATGCGCTTGATGCCGCCGATCACGATCAGAGCGACCAGAACGGTGACGCAGAGCCCCATGACGATCTTTGTTACCGTGGGATCACCGCCGTTGAACACGACATTCGCAGCCGAGGTGATGCCGTTGATCTGGGTGATGGTGCCGATGCCGAGCAGTCCGGCAAGCAGTCCGGACACGGCAAATACCTTTGCGAGCCATTTCCAGCCAGTTCCGAGCCCTCGTTCGATGTAGTAGAACGGACCGCCGAGGATGCTGCCGTCATCGCTCGTGGTTCGGTATTTCACGGCGAGCAGACCCTCGGCATATTTCGTTGCCATGCCGAAAAAAGCTGCCACCTCCATCCAGAACAGCGCCCCGGGACCGCCTGCCGCAATGGCAGTTGCCACTCCGACGATGTTGCCCGTTCCGACCGTGGCAGACAGCGCCGTGCAGAGTGCCGCAAAGCTTGAAACTTCACCGCTGCCGTTCTCCTCGTCTTTGAGCATGTAGCGGAAAGCCTTGCCGAGCTTGTGGAGCTGGAGGAATCCTGTCCGGATGCTCAGCCAGATGCCGCAGGAAAGGATGAGCACGATCAGCGGCATGCCCCAGACAAAGCTGTCTGCCGCTTTGATAAATGCATTGAAGGCTTCCATGTGATCTCCTATTTCTCAAGAGTATGGATGATGCGGTCAGCGGATCGTTCCTTCCTTGAAGACCTGCATCATCTCGTTGGTCAGGCTCAGGTTGTTCGGCTGTAATTCGATCTTTTCCCGCTCGACCCATTCTGCATATTTCAGCTCATTGGTATCCCGGTGGATCACGGCATCACCGTCTGCATCGCAGAAAAATCCGACCAGAATGTCCTGAGCAATGACCCAGGGCTGGGATTTGTAGTAGCGGATATTCTTGACAGAAACGCCTGTCTCCTCCATGACCTCACGGGCGACCGTCTCCTCCAGGGTCTCGCCGATCTCCGTGAAGCCAGCCACGAGCGCATTGTGGGCATAGCCACGGTTATAGCGTGTGATGAGCAAAGAATCCCCCTTGATGACGCCGACGATGACAGCCGGATTGATCCTCGGATAGATCATATTCCCGCAGCATTCGCATCTCAGCACACGCTCCGCATTGTGAACGGCGAGCTTTGTCTGGCATTTGCCGCAGAAGCGGTTGTCGTCATACCATTTCCAGAGATGATAGGCAGTGAAGGCGGCAAGGAGCTCCTTTCCGCCGCCAAGATCCCGCAGCTCCCGGATCGTGTAGTGCCGGAATGTCTCATCCGTGCAGTCCGCTTTGCCGAGCGCCAGAAAATAGCTCGCAGCATCGACAGAAAACAGATAGACCGCATCGGTATACGCTACCTGCGCAGCGGTTGGGAAAGTAATCTGTCCCTCTGTGATCTGCGCCAGCATCCTGCCTTGCTCATCAAAAAGCAGCAGGGGATCGTTTGGCCCCGGTGCCCGGTCAGCAAAGCTGTTGTCAAGTTTGCTCGGGTAGATATCCTGTATCATTTCCATACTTCCTTTCTGATATACACGGCGATGACCTGCCGCCCGCCATGCCTTACTCCCATTCAAAGACCAGCGTCTGTTCTCTGCCGTTTTCGCCCTCTGCGGTCAATTGCTCATGGATATGCGGCGTCGGACGCATCAGGTAATGTTCAATGGAGTTCATATCCCCGTCATTATAAAATGTATCCAGCGGCGTTTTCGTGCCGGTGCGGGGATCATATTCATACACGCCGTTAGCGGCACAGGCGAGCTTCACCGTATCCGTGCCGATCAGCCCGTAGCCGCCCTGCGGATTCCAGTCGCCGTCGATGAGCGTGAATGCGCCGTCCTCCTCGATCTGGTAAAAACCGCCATAGGAGGCAAACAGCAGCTTCCCGCCGACCCGATAGAGCCCGTAGGGATCCGAGACGAAGGTCGCTGCATTCTGTGCACCCTCCTCCGGCGCATCGTCGCTGATCGGCGTGATCTCACCGGAAGTGCCGCTGATGCAGAAGAAGGCATAGTCCGCCGGACCGCTGAACCGCTCGGTGCTGTAGCTCATGCAGAGATACACATCGCCGGTCTGATGATCGACGCACCAGCAGCAGACGCCGCCGTACATCTCACGATCCTCCTCAATGGCTTTCCGCACCCGGTCAAACTGATCCTCCGGCGCCAGCTTGTAGCAGCGCTCCGGGACGGAGCGGGTCGGAAAGTCCGAGTTCTTCACTTGCAGCTGATGAGAAAAATGCTCCGGCAGAGTCTCCGGCTCTGTTTCCGGCTCCGTTTCCGGCTCCGGTTCGGTCTCCGGTTCCGTTTCCGCGTCGGTCGGCATTTCGGTCGTTTCAGAAGATCCTGTGGGCGCTTCGGTCGCAGGCAGAGCTGCCGTCTGCGCTTCTGCTGCTTCGGAAGAAACTGCCGGGGATGCAGCCCGACAGCCTGTGAACAGTGTCAATGCCATGAATAATACTGCGAAAAATCGTGTTTTTTTCAATGATGCACCTCCGTTCAGGGATCTTTGCACGAACATACTCTACTATTATAGCATATATGCGCAGAAAAAGCAAATCAGACGGGCTAAACTAAAAGCATGAGGTGAATTGGTGATTTTCCGGTGGCATAGAGGGATTATTCATCTATGCAGAGCAGTACGGCAGAGGATCCCACGAAGAGTCTGTTTTTCTGTGAGATCCTCTGCCGCATATTTACGTTATATTCACGATCTGCCTATCACTTCCTGCTCTTTTTTAGTGCAGTTTCAAGTTTTTTCAGCAGATTCAACGCACACGCTCTCTGTTGCCATACATCTTCTCGTAATAGTTCTGATACTCGCCGGAGATGATTGTCTCCCACCACTCACGGTGTTCAAGATACCATTTGATCGTTTTCTTTATTCCATCTTCAAATTTTGTCTCAGGCAGCCAACCAAGCTCATTGTGGATCTTAGTAGGGTCGATAGCGTACCGCATATCGTGACCTTTTCTGTCTGTAACGTGTGTAATGAGACTTTCAGGTTTTCCGAGTTCTTTACAGATGAGCTTGACAATGTCGATATTCTTCATTTCATTATGACCGCCGACGTTATAGATCTCGCCAACTCTGCCCTCATGAATGATGAGGTCAATGGCGCGGCAGTGATCCGCAACATACAGCCAGTCCCGGACATTCAGTCCCTCACCGTAGAGCGGAAGCGGCTTGTCTGCAAGAGAATTTACTATCATAAGCGGTATCAGTTTTTCAGGGAAGTGATAAGGACCATAGTTGTTTGAGCAACGTGAGATAGTCACTGGCAAGTCGTAGGTTCTGTGGTATGCCATGACAAGCAGGTCAGCACCAGCCTTTGATGAACTGTACGGAGAGGATGTTTGGATCGGCGTTTCTTCAGTAAAAAACAGATCAGGACGATCAAGAGGAAGATCACCATAGACTTCATCTGTGCTTACCTGATGGTAGCGCTGAATACCATACTTACGGCAAGCATCCATCAGAACCTGTGTTCCGAGGATATTGGTTTGAAGGAATATCTCAGGATTCTCAATAGATCTGTCCACATGACTTTCTGCTGCAAAGTTGACAACGATAGCAGGCGTTTCTTCCTCAAAAAGCTTGTAGATAGCCTTCCTGTCGCAGATATCTATCTTCACAAAGCGGAATTTGGGATTGTCCATAACGGGCGATAGGGTCGAAATATTCCCTGCATAGGTAAGCTTGTCCAGACAGACAACTCTGTCATCCGGATGCTGTTTCAGATAATAGTGTATGAAATTACCGCCGATAAAACCAGCTCCACCTGTCACGAACAGTGTCACATTACATCACCCACATTAGTATATATTTTTCCTTCTAAAACAGTTTTCAGATGTTGACCATAGGGAGATCTGCCATACCGGTCGGCGGCGGAACAAAGTGCTTCTGCACTGATCCAGCTGTTTCTGTAGGCGATCTCCTCCGGTGCCGAGATCAATACACCCTGCCGCTTTTCCACCATTCTCACATAGTCGGATGCGTCGGCAAGACTGTCCATTGTTCCAGTGTCTAACCATGCAAAACCACGCCCAAGCAGTTCCGCACGCAGTTTTCTATCACGGAGATACATGTCATTCAGCGTTGTGATCTCCAATTCTCCACGCTCACTCTTGCGTACCAGCTTTGCCTTTTCACTTACTCCGGAAGGATAGAAATAGAGACCGGTGATAGCATAATTCGATTTCGGCTGCCTGGGTTTTTCTTCTACCGAAAGCACCTTGCCATTGTGGTCGATCTCCATGATGCCGAACCTCTCCGGATCCGGCACATAATAGCCGAATACACTGGCAAAGCCTGCATTCGCAAAATTGACGCATTTGCGGAGGATCCTTGAGAAACCGTTTCCGTAGAATATATTGTCCCCGAGGATCATACAGCAGGAATCGGAACCGATAAACTCTTCGCCAAGGATAAACGCCTGCGCAAGCCCATCCGGAGAAGGCTGCACGATATAAGATAGTTGAATGCCGAACTGTTCGCCGCTGCCGAGCAAAGCTTGAAATCTCGGTGTGTCATCCGGTGTCGATATGATCAGAATATCTTTGATCCCTGCCAGCATTAGTGTGGACAGCGGATAATAGATCATTGGCTTGTCATAGACCGGAAGCAATTGCTTGGATGTTACAGTTGTTAAGGGGTATAGTCTGGAACCGGAACCACCTGCAAGGATTATTCCCTTCATTCTATTTGTATCCTTTCATATAATGCTCAATATAAAACATACAAAGCCCCCAGAACCGGCTACATCGCAATTTAGCAGATTCCATGGGGCTTTTGCAGCCGGTTTATAGGTTCATATTTAGTATAGCACAGATGTCGGATCGTGTCAAGTATGCATCGGGTCTCACATCAGCAGAACGGTATCTCTGAAAAAAGCAAAGCAGCCGAGTCCCCCGGCTGCTCTGTTTGCATTAAGATGTATAATCCACCGATGCTTCACGCTCGATGTCCTGTCCGTTGACAACAAGGCGCAGCCGACTGTTCCGGATCCGGATCTGGTCGTCCGGTGCCAGTGTCTCCTTTCCGAAGGAGGAGCGCAGCTTGACGGAGATATCTGCACTGGCGATCTCGATAGCGGTCTGGTCGTTGACACCGCCGAATGCGACCGCTTCCTGACCGTTCGCTTCGATCCGCAGATGCGAGTCACGGAAACAGAGATCCGTCTTGCCATTCAGTGCGCCGAAGCCGGTCATCTTGTCCGCCATCATATTCAGCACGATGTTGATGTACTGCGTGCTCACCGAGGCATAGCCGCCGTGATTTGTCCCGAATGCTGCGATGGATTCGCCGTGTGCGTAGAAATTGACACCCGCCTTCGTGATGGATACCTTTGCATTGCCTTCATACGAGCCGATGAACGTGGCATAGCTTGCCGCACAGTCCGCTTCGATCCGGCAGGTCGTGACCGCAAGGTCTACATCGCCTTTCAGCGCACCGATGCCGACGGCAAATTCCGTGTCGATGTTGAGATTGTACTCGCCCCGGTTGATCCGGATGATGCCGCCAAGCCCCGAGCCGATACAGATCCCACTCTTGCCCCGGCAGCTGATCTTGAGCATACCGTCCTGTTCAAAGACGATCTCGCCGTGGCGGGATTGATGCGTGTTGCCGATGCCATAGGATTCGGCGGAATCAAGGTCGATCAGGAGTGTGCCGAGCCCCTCGATGATGAGCTTCGAGGACTCCGGCACCTGGATGCCCGCCCGGTAGAGCGTGTTGGAGCCGACCAGCACCAGTGTGACACAGGAGTTCTCACCGAGCTCGATCGCCGGACGGTTGTTCACATTGGTGAAGTACACGTCCTCGAGCGTGATGCTCCCCTTGTACCCCGGCTCGATGCGGATGTGGATGTCCGTCTTCATCTGCGGTGTGCCGATGATGGAGATGTCCTTGTAGACCATCTCCTCCCGTCCGACAACGATATCCGTGCAGCCGTCCTTGACCAGTCTTGCCAGTGAGATGCGGTTGGTCTTTCCGGCGTTGTAGATGCGCTTGGTATTGCCGTCGATCCGCTCCTGATGGTACTGACGGATCTCGCTGCGGCATTTTTCATTGATCTGTGCAACGATCGTTGCCGACGGTCTGGCAGTGTAGAAGCCCTGGATCAGATCCACGCCAAGGTGGATGACCATGCGCAGCTCCTCGGTGGTCTCGATGCCCTCTGCAAGCGCCTTGATGCCGTTATCGTGGCAGAAGTCGATGATCTCCCGCACGAAGTGCTGCTTCTGGGGATACTCGTGGATATCGCTGAGCAGCGAACGGTCGATCTTGACGAAATCCGGCATGTAGCGCAGCAGGTTGCTGACATTGGAATAGCCTGTTCCGTAGTCATCGACGGCGATGTTGATATGCAGCTTCTCGAAATAGGCTTTCAGCTTCTTGAGCTCGGAGTCTTTCAGCTCGGATTCTTCGGTCAGCTCCACGACCACCTTCTCCGCATGAGCCGCAATGCGGCTTTCCAACTCTGAGAGGGACGCCTCATCCGTTCTGACGCCGGGGATGCTGTTGATGAAGACCTTGGCGCCGCCGAAGCTGTCGCCGTGCTCGTCGATGAATTGCAGAACATTGAGGAATGTCGCACGTTCCACATCGGACAGACGCTCCTGCATGGCGGCGTAGCGGATGATCGAGAGCGGCAGCACCTTCGTGTCGGTGCGGGATCGCATCAGCGCTTCATAGGCATAGACGCTGCCATCGACCGCACTGACGATCGGCTGGAAATGGTAGTCGAGCAGATTTTCGTCGAGGATCCTTGCAACAAGCTCATACTGTGCCTTTTCCTCGGCGTTAAGGCTCTCATAGGCAAGGCTCGTCACCTTGAATTTGCTGCTGTGGAAGCGTTCGAGCAGCTCGTTCATCTGCTTCATGACAAGCGTCCGGCGCAGATATTCCAGACCTCTGCCGACGGCACTGATCCAGCGGCGGTAGGTGGAATCATAGCTGAGCAGCTGACTGCCATAGCTCACGACCGCATAGCCGAAGCATTCGTTTTCGTAGAAAAGCGGCGTGAAGAAATACGCCGTCGGCGTTTCCCGTGAGGTATCATAGAGCTCCGGCAGCATGTCCGCTGTGTCAAAGCTCTCGAGCAGACCGGCAATATTGTGCTTCCGGTCGCTGCAATAGCGGATCGCATGGATCATCTTCGGGGCATAGCCTTCGTTGCGGAACCGGACATCCCGGCTCATGTACTTCCATTCCTCCGACAGGCAGAGGTGAAATTCCTCAGCGCCGACGATCTGATAGACATAGGAATAGGCCGTGTCGAGATATTCCTGCAAAGAGGACTGCGAGATCAGATCCTCCTCGAGTGTGTTGAACACGGAGTCGAACCGCTCCTCGGAGATGTCCGTGCCCCACGCATCCCGCCGGATCTGATAGCTCGGCATACTGCTGCATTTGCAGCCGCAGCTCTCGCCGATGACCATCTGCGATTTCAGCCGGAAGGACTCCGGCACTTTGCCGTTCATCATCTCCGTCAGGAAATGGAAGGCATATTCGCCAAATTCCTCCGCCGGGATGAGTGCCGACGTGATCGGATGCGGACTGGTCTGCCCCTCAAACGTCGAATCATAGCCAACGACAGCAATATCCTCCGGCACCCGGATGCCACGCTCTGTCAGTGCCTTGCAGAGCCCGATCGCCATCTGGTCATTGGCACAAGCGACCGCATCCGGCAGCTTTTTGCCGTCTGCCATCAGATCCTCGGCGCAGATCTCGCCGCTCTGGTACCAGAAATCCCCGTAGATGATGCGCTCCTCGGAGACTTCGAGCCCCGCACCTGCCATAGCGTCCTTATATGCCTGCAAGCGCTCCTGGGAGTGCTTGTGCCATTTCTTTCCGGTGAGGAAGGCAATGTCCTTGCATCCGTGTACCCGGATCAGATGGTCGATGAGCTCAAAGATGGCAGAGTAGCAGTCGGTACAGATGCTCGGGAACAGCTCGCTGTCCTTCTCAATCACCACGATCGGCTTCTGAAAGACATCCTTGATGGAGCGTTCCAGCTGTTCCGCCGCATTCTCTGTCTGGATGCTGTCTTTCAGGATCACGGCACTGTCGAATCTGTCAGGGTTCATAAGGGAGAAAATATTGGATTCGCCCTTCTCCCGTTCCGGCGTATCCTGATATTTCCGGTACATGGAAAAAATACACACATCATACCCGGCAGCAAACGCTTCTTTCAGGAAGCCGCTGATGAAACGGCTCTGGTAGGATTCGTCTGCCTGTCCGGCAAATAATGCGATCCGTTTTCTGTTTCCCATAATGATTTTCCTTTCTTGCATGGGATCATCGCATTCTATGCTGTCAGCTGCTGCGCTGTTTTTTGTGCGCAGTCTTATAGGCATACATCCGGCGGTCGGCTTCCTTCATCATCTCCTCGAATGCATCCATTTCAGATGCAGGGAAACGCACATAGCCGATACTGCCTGTGATGTCATAAGGTCTTCCGCTCCGGGCGGCATTCTTATCGGCAAGGATCTTCTCAAACGCACGGATGCGCTCCTGTCCTTCCTCTTCCGTGAGGTCTCCGGCTGCGATCAGGGTAAATTCATCGCCGCCGATGCGTGCCATGATGTCCTCCTTGCCGGCGATCTGACGGATCGCATCTGCAATGGTGATGATGCCGATGTCGCCGGCTTCATGCCCGTAATGGTCGTTGATCAGTTTCAGCCCGTCCATGTCGATCACCCAGACCACCAGATAGTCGTCCGGATGGATCTGCCCCATGCAGCGCTTGTACATGATCTCCATGCCGCGCCGGTTCAGGAGCCCGGTCATCGAATCCCGGATGGAGTAATCGAGGAGCCTGCCCACGATCCTGACCATTTGCAGGGCGTTGTTCACGTTCCGGATCCAGAGCGTCACGACCTCGTCCGCCGTGCGTCTGGCGTCCATCGCCGTTTGGAGTACGGCATATCCGATCGTATCATCGCTGAAATGCGAAGGCAGGAAGTAAAAGACAACCGGTTCGTCTCGCTTTTCATCAAGTGCGGGGAGCATCTGCTTTGTCAGGAAGCAGTATTGCTCGGAATCGGTTGAATAGCGGTCTTCGCCCTCGGCGGGCGTTTCCGTCTGCGGGATGGTGCGCATGACACAGCGCATCGTCTCCGGATAGCCGCTCGTGAGCCGGCTCGCCGGGTCGCTCCAGTCATTGCGCAGGACGAGATAGAACCGCCGGTACGGCTGCAAGAGATAGGAGACATCGGTGATCGTCTGCAAGATCTGCTGCTTTTCCTGGATGACGGACAGCGTTTCAAACATATAGCTTTCGTGGAGCCCCTGCATGTCGTTGACCGTCAGGCTGCCGTCGGGGTTGCGCTGGCGTTCCCTCGGATTCAGACCGAGGCGGTCGATCCAATGCTGCGCATCCAGGCTCTGGGCGCAGCCGCAGCTTGCGCCGATCTGTAGCCCGCAGTGCGGGAGCTCACCGATCTCCGCTTCCGGAGTCTCCGGTTCGATCTGCGCATGGATCATATCAACGCCATGCGCTGCCATGCCGTAGACATCCGGCGTGTAGGTCGTGATGCTGACCGTGTTGAAAAGCGCTTCCTTGGTGGCATCATAGCCGGTGATCAGCACATCATCCGGGACTTTGACGCCGTAGCTCATCAGACGCTCGGCAAGACCGATCGCCATATAGTCATTGGCACACACCACAGCATCCGGCATGTCCAGCTCACCGAACAAGAGACGGTTGGCAAATTCTTCGCCGCCGGTGTACCAGAAATTCCCATAGAATACAGCCTCTCTCGATGCATCGAGCCCTTCCGCCTGCAATTGTTCGCAAAATGCCTCCGCTCTTGCCTCCGAGACCACATAGTCCTTGTGCCCGGTGAGCAGGTAGAGCTTCCGGCAGTGATGCGTCCGGACAAGATGCTTCACGACCTCACGGATGGCTTTCCGGTCATCTGTGTAGACTGCCGGATACTCGGCGAAAGGCAGATCGAGCGAGACAACAGGCTTGGTGCAGTGCAGCCGGAGATCCGCTTCGATCATCTCCAGAACGCTCTTGACCTGATCCTCGTACAAAGAGAGCGACGCCACCAGAACGCCGTCCACCAGATCATAGTTGACGAGCTTATAGATGTTCAGTTCGCCGTTGAGATAGAGCTGGTCATGGTGGCAGACCTTCACCATCGTACTGAACACGAGCAGATCGTAGTTATATCTTGCGCATTGATCACGGACGCCTTTGATGACGGATTGCGAATAATCCGAAGCAGGATCGGCGATCAGCAAAGCGAGCCGTTTGCGCTGTACATCTTTCTTCATGGAAACCCCTCCGACATCCGCAGACAGCGGAATTTTTGGGAATATGCAACACACATATTTATTATATTTTACAGCATTTGATATAAAATGTCAAGAAACGAATTATGAACATTTAGACAAAAAGCACCTCTCCGTGGCTTACCCGGGGAGGTGTGGTGCATTGTTCATAGTATGGGATGGCTACAGAAGCGGAGCATCGGTCTCTTCTGCAGCGGGAAGCGCTTCTTCCGTCGCGTCATCGGTGACGGCTTCATCTCTGAATGCGATGATGACATCGGCATTCTGATCGAACCAGAGATGCTTTCTCGGCTTTTTCAGACCGTCGATCATAATGTGATCAATGGCGCCCGGCTTGACTTTTTTCAGCTTCCGCTCATAGATCATCGTCTGCAAAGTCACATTCCCGAAGCCCAGCTCCCGCGAGCTCTTTCTTTGCCTGTTCGGGGGTCAGCCCGGTATAATAGCCGGCGCTGTCGGGAAGCCGGATCTTGCCTTCCTTCGTGTCATCCTCCGAGAAACAGGTGATGATGTATTTGGCATCTCTGTCTGCGAACTCGCCGGCGGTGTAGTCCCTGCGCCCGTCGATCTTCACGCTGATGGTCGGTCCCTTCTGGGGCACCTTGCCGATGACCGTGCTCACGGAGAAGTTGCTGAAACCGGCATCCTTCAGCTGCTGCGTCACATCTTCGAGCGTCCTGCCGCCAAATTCCTTCGGTGTTGCGGGGATCGGGATGAGCTGATGCTCCGTGATGCCCGGCATCTCCTCCGCAATATAGCTGCAAACATACGAAAACTCCTTCGTTTCGACCCATTTTGCACAGTTGTAGGCTCTGAACGCACAGAACGGGTGATCCGGGCGGCGGCGATTGAAGCCCTCGTAGAGGCTGTTGAGCAGTATTTCGCCGACCAGAGCACTGTACTCCTCGCCCTGTCTGAGAAATTCATTTTTATCGGGCGCATATGGCATGTTTCTGGTGTAACCGGCATAATGCATGTACAGCTCAATGAGCATGTCGCATCCTCCGTCCAGGACAACTGCCACTCTGTCGGCGGTGTACTCGCTCCTGACCATCCACTGGTAAAAGCCCTTCTCGATCATCGGAGAGATCTTGGAAAGGAGCGGGCTGGCAATGTTCCGCCAGATGAGCAGCGCTGTAATGGTCGTATACAGCACATGCCCGCAGAGGATATGCCCGCATTCACGCTCCAGCACCGTTGGCAGGAGCTCCATCGGGATCGTTTCGAGCAGAGCGGTCGTCAGGACGATCATCATGTTCTGGTCGCCGATGGTGTAGGCATTGGGGAAGGGGTTCTGCTCAATGTAGAGCTCCGGGATCTCTGCGATACCGAGCTTTGCGAGCATTTTGGTTGCAGCCCGGTCATGCTTGTCGATGAATACATCCGGATTGATCGCCATAACCGTACCCCCTTACAGCAGCGGCGCAATGACTCTGAGGAGATTGTCAATGAACTTGTGGAAGAAGCCCTTGTTGATATCCTCAATGGTACGCTGCCTGGATTTGCTTTGTGTGTCGAGATAGTCCTTTTTCAGGTCGTTCAGGATGTCCGAACGGTAGAAGACGGAATTGCATTCAAAATGCAGGAACAGGCTTCTGTAATCGAGGTTGACCGTTCCGATGCCGCAGATCTTGTCATCGGCAAGAAATGCCTTCGCATGGACAAATCCGGTCGTATACTCATAGACCTTCACGCCAGCCTTCAGAACTTCATGTATTCCATCAGCGACTTGTTGCCCGAAAGGAAATTCAGGATCATTACGATCGACACCACGACCAGCGTATAGCCGGCGACCAGCGCCAACATTCCGACATATGCCTGCGGGCAGATCAGGATAATGGCGCCGAGCGTCATCAGAAGGATGGCGGACATGATGGAATTTCGTTTCAACTTGTCCAACGATTCAAACAACATAGGGATCTCTCCTTTACCAGATAAATTGGAATCCATGATTCCTATATTATTATAGCATAGAATCCCGGAATCCCGGCAATGTCTATATTTTATGATAAAATAGCAAAACGACGAAAATGGTGTTCGGTATTTGGCAAAATTAACTATAAAATCCGGTGATGTCATCACTTCATAGACACTGCCATACTTATTGTATATAGGAAATATCGCCAAAAAACTGATGTTATCATAATTCGCTTTTGATAATTCGCCGAACATGTGGTATAATATACCACGTAAAGGCACGAAAGTGCCTAATAAATTGTATTGGAGGAATAACCAATGACCTAAGAAGAAAGAATTGCTGCTGCCCAGGCGAAAATGGACGCATTCAAGGCGAAGATGGCTTCTGCCAGAGAGAAGGCAAAGGCTGCCAGTGCTCTGAAGAAGGATGAGATCGCTGCTGCGTTTGATTCGCTCAATGCGGAGATCGGTGAGTTTGAGGACAAGCTGGCTGAGACCAGATCGGGCAACAAGGCTGCTGCCGAGTACATCGAGAAGTACGGCGAGGATGTCATCTCCGAGGAAGCAGCCGCTGAGGTCGCTGAGGAAGCAGCTGAGGAACCGGCTGAGTAAACATCCCGGCTGAGATCCCACTGTTTAGGCATCCGACTGATGCGCCCGATCCGGGCAGGGCAGGGGTTCCCGAATTGAATAGGAAAGAATAGCGGACGGTGTTTCATTACAGAAGCGCTGTCCGCTGTTTTATGCCCAAAACAGAATACTGTGCATCGCTTTTCCGCAATATTGAAAGTGCTACTGCATAGATTCTCGTGAGACAGATAAAATTGCTTTGTAGGAATTGACAAACCGGAAAATGTGTGTTATAATTATATTGTATAGTTTGCTAAGGTTCATGGATTTAAAGCGTTCCACTACAGTGGAAACGATCAGGGAGGGGTTTATGTATACATTCAGCAGTGACGGATTCTTCGGATATGGCGAAAAAGGGGATTTTGTCCCGCTTTCTGTCTGGCATATTCTGCCGATCGGCGTGATCGTGCTGTGTATCGTGCTGGCGTATCTGTTCCGGGAACAGCTCAGAGACTGGAAAGCGGAACGACGCTTCCGGTTCATCTATGGATTTGTGATGCTTTTGGCGGAAATGTCCTATTTCTGGAGATTGCTGTATGTCGGTGACGAATCGGGCGGACATTCCCTGATGGTGAAGCTTCCCCTGCAGGTCTGCCAATGGGGGCTGA
Organism: Oscillospiraceae bacterium; assembly: GCA_024684395.1. Lineage (GTDB taxonomy): Bacteria > Bacillota > Clostridia > Oscillospirales > Ruminococcaceae > UBA3855. The sequence goes on along the minus strand of JAIKWY010000111.1, from coordinate 72,084 downwards.
TCTGCGCTGTTTTTATGATCATGAGCGAAAGCGATACGCTGTTCGGCATCAATTTCTTTGTGACGCTGAGCCTGACCGTTGTGGCGCTGTTTGTTCCGAGTGTGATCAAGTGGACCGGTCCGACCTATTTCCGGTACTATCAGTTCTGGCTGGAGCATGGGATGCCGATCATCGCGGTCGCCTATATGGGCTTTGTGCATGGAAAAAAGCCGAAATACAAACATTTATGGCTGACAGCCTTGCTTCTGGGGCTGCTGTCTGTGCCGTGCATGATCGCCAATCACCGGATCCCGAATGCCAATTTTATGTATCTCGGAAACTATGTGGAAGGCAGTACCACGACCATTGATCCGCTGTCCTTCTTCCCGAGATCACAGCCGGTGCGGTATCTGTGTACAGCGGTGATCGTGATCGCTGCTTTTCATGTCATTTATTTCCTGTGGAAGGGTATTATCCACATCTTGCAGAAACAAAGGATATCAGGTGATTTACCATGAAAAAAACACAATTGATAGATGCGCTGCAGAATGTCAAAAAACAATTTGTTTCTTACCTGTCCGTTGTGATGATCGCAATGCTCGCTGTGATGGCGTATCTGGGGATCATTTTTGCATCGGAGGCGATCAAGGACAACGGCACGAGCTTTTACCGGGAGACAAATTTCCGGGATATTGAAGTGATCTCCACGCAGCTCCTCTCGCCGGAGGATCTTGCAGCCATCCGCAATGTGGAGGGCGTGCGGGATGTGGAGGACGTGTATCAGACCAGCGGTGTCCTCTGGTCTGGCAGCGAACATCAGCGTGTCGATATCGTCTCGCTGACAGAGCGGATGAATACCCCGCAGCTTCTGGAGGGACGGCTTCCGGAGCATCCGGGCGAGTGTGCCCTTGATCAGCCGATCATGACGGCACGGGATCTGTCCATTGGTGATACCATCCAATTAAAGGATACGCAGGGAGAGACTGCGGAGTATCTACAGTCGTCCGAGTTCGTCATCACCGGTGTTGTACTGCATCCGGATCATGCCTGCTGGGAGGTACAGGTGCCCGGAAACCGGGCTGTGATCGTCCTGCCGGAGGTATTTGATGCTGAGAAGCTGGACGGCTGCTGCATGAAGGCTCTTATCGCAGTTGACGGCACAGAAACCCTCAACCGTTTCGACAAGCCCTATGTCAGCGCAGCAGACGCTGTGACAGAACGCCTGAAAGCGCTTGCCTCCGAGCGGGAGACGCTTCGGAGCGATGATGTCCACGGTCGTTACCAGGATAAGATCGACGAGGGACAGGCGCAGCTGGATGATGCAGGAGCCAAGCTGGACGATGCACGAGAGGAGCTTGACCGGAACCGGGATAAGCTGAAAGACGGTGAACAGGCGCTCGATGATGCCCGTCAGCAGATCGAGGAGATGACACCGAAGCTTGCAGAAGCGGAGCAGGCACTTGCGGACGGAAAGGCACAGCTTGAATCCGGCGCTGCGGAGCTGGCGACCTCCAAGGAAAAGCTCGATGACGCACTAAAGCAGCTCAATGACGGCGAGAAAAAGCTTGGTGATTCTAAAAAGGAACTCGATGCGGCAGATGCCAAGCTGAAAAAGGGCAAATCCGATCTGGACGATGGTGCAAGACAGCTCAGCGACGGACAGAAGCAGCTTGACGATGCCCGGAAGGAGCTGGACAACGGCAGGCAGGAGCTGATCTCCGGCTATGGGAAGATCGAGGAGGCGAAGTCCTCTGTCCGGGATAGGATCGATCAGGCGCTGCATAAAGTGATCGGCAGTAAAGCAGACAAGTTCTCCTTTGTTTCCGGCTCCGGTGACATTGATCCGGACGATGCAGCGGTCTCCGCAGCAGACTTTCCGATTACAGACAATGTCAGCATCGACCTGCGCCCTTCCCTTCGGGATTATGTTTATTTGCTCGTGGAGCGGCTCCAGATCAGCGATGAGGAACTGCGGTCTGCGCTGGGAGACGATATCCCGCCGGATGTGACCGACCTGCGTGGCTATGTATCTGACCGTATCAGCGAGGAACTGGAACCCTATACGAAGCGGTATGGGGAGCTTTCCGATGGTGCCAAGCAGTGGGATGCGGCACATCAGACCTATCTGGACGGTCTGGAAAAGTACCGCAGTGGTATGCAGGAGCTGGAGCAGAAATCTGCCGACTATGAACGAGCGCTTGACAAGTACAATGCAGGCTGTGCCGAGTATCAGAGCGGTCTGGAGAAATATAACAAAGCAAGAGCCGAGCTCGATGACGGCTGGGCAAAGTACCGGGCGGGGCTTGCGGAATATGAGAAAGGCAGCTCCGAGCTGAACGAAGGACAGGCGCTGTATGACAGCAAGGCGGCGGAATACCAGGAGGGGCGTGAAGCTCTGGAGGAAGGACAGAACCGCTATGAGGAAGGGCAGGAGCAGCTCGAAAGCGGACGTACAGCGCTCGAAAGCGGCGAAGCTGCCTATTCGGAAGGCATGGCGGAATTTGAATCCGGTGCAGCACAGCTCGAGCAGGCAAAGCAGGATCTCAACGATCTGGATGCCTGCCGCTGGGTCATTCTGGACATGGAGGGCAACGCTTCCTATGTCGTCATCCGCAACGGTGCCAACAATGTCCATGCGATGGGTCTGACGTTCTCACTGGTGTTCGTTCTGGTCGGCGCACTGGTCATCTATACCACGGTCGGCAGGATCGTGGATGAGCAGAGAAAGCTCGTCGGAGCGACCAAGGCGCTGGGCTTCTATAATCGTGAGATCTTCACAAAATACCTGTTCTACGGCGTTTCCGGCACGTTTTTAGGAATGGTGCTGGGTGTTCTGACAGGCTATCTCTTTGTGCAGCGGATCATGCTGCACACCTATGGACGCTACTATGTATTTGGTGCAGGGCGATCCGCATTCCGGCTTGGCATCACGCTGATCGTGTTTGTTGCGGGCATTTTGCTGTCCTCTACGACTGTATGGAGCGCCTGCTCGAATCTGCTGCGTTCCTCTGCGATCAGTCTGATGCAGGGAAAGGTGCCGCAGATCAACTGGAAGTCGAAGGAAAGCCGGAACGACACCGGTTCCCTGTACCGGCGGCTTGTATGGCTCAATATGCTCTCGGACAAAAGGCGTGTTGCTGTTTCGATCGTCTGCATTGCCGGATGCTGTGCGCTGATGGTTGCAGGGTTTACCATGAAGTTCAGTACCGAAAAGACGCTGCAGATCCAGTTTACAGAGATCGAGCATTATGATCTTCGTATCCAGTTTGATCCCGCATCCGCTGCGGAACCGGAGCAGAAGCTGCAGAAACTGCTGACAGATGCACAGACACAATGGACGGAGATCCGATATGATGTCATGCCGTACTCTGCCGGCGGAAAGCTGAAAAGCGCCGAGCTGATCTGCGGTGACGCTTCTGTGATGAGCGATTATCTAACCATGTATGATCCCCGTACCAAGGAGGTACTGGCTGCGGAGGGCAGCGGCATCTGGCTCCACAAGCGTACAGCAGAGCATAACGGCGTCACTGTCGGGGACGAGATCACGCTCTATGACAGCGCAATGAATCCTTATACCACGCATATCACCGGTATTTTCAATATCCATGCAGGACGGCAGATGATGATCTCCGAGGAAAGCTACAGGGAGCTCTTCGGAAAAGCACCGGAGAACAATGCCTTTCTGGTCATCGGAGGCGATGCTGATCTGAACAGCTTACAGGAGCAGATCAAAGATATGGAGGGTATTGATGAACTGGCAGACATCCAGGCGCTGCGGGAGATGTACCAGAGCTTTGCCAAGGTCCTGGATCTGATCGCACTGATGTTTATTGGCATCGCAGGCATGATGGCGTATTTCATTCTGCTCAACATTGTGAATATGTACGTGAACCAGAAGAAACCGGAGCTGACCATCATGCGAGTCAACGGCTTTACGGTCCGTGAGGTCATCGGCTATGTCTCCTATGAGCTGATACTCTCAACGATCGCAGGCATCATGCTGGGATGGGCGGGCGGTTCGCTGCTCGGCTACCGTGTAATGCGGCTGCTCGAATCATCGGATCTGCAATTCGTACACACGATCCAGTGGGGATCCTGGATCTGGGCGGCGCTGATCACCATGCTGTTTTCTGCGGCGATCAGCTTCCTGGCGCTGCGGAAGATCCCACGTTTGAAGCTTACAGATGCAATGTAGGAGGAGTGAACGAAAATGGCGAAACAAAATCGAGCCATCCTGAATGCAACGATGCAGATCATGGAGCAGCTTCTGGAGACAGATGATGTCTACGAGGTGCTTGCACGGTCGCTGGATATTATCGTCGATCTTGTCAAATGTGAAGCGGCTGTGATCTGGATCGCAGACGGCAGACAGGAACGCCTGTACCCGCTGTTCCATCGTGGACCTGCGGACATCACCGGTGTCAGCGTCCTGAACGGGAGCGGTTCCGAGGGAAAATGCGTCACAAGCGGGGAAACGGTCGTCATCAACCAGACGGAGAGCGGCAGTGATACCGAAGCGACTGTCTACGATGGCGGCGGCTTCAAAACGCACGCTGTCATGTGTCTGCCGCTGAAGGTACACAGCAAGACCTATGGGTGCTTCCAGATCATCAACAAATGCGATGGGAGCGGCTTTCAGGACGAGGAACGCATTCTCTGCGAACGTATGGCGGCACTGGCGGCGCTTGCCATTGATGATATGGGCGTGGAGCTGGAGATCCCGGAGAAGAAAAACGTGTTGATCTCCCTACAGGGCGTGACAAAGGAATTTTCCTCCGATGCCGGTGTTGTCAAGGTACTGAACGGCATTGATCTGGAGATCTACGAGAATGAATTTGTTGTTGTCCTCGGAGAATCCGGCTGTGGAAAGAGCACGATGCTCAATATTATCGGCGGCATGGATCAGCTTACCGGCGGAAAACTGTTCATCGAGGGCAATGATTACTCCTCTCCCTCCGAAAAGGAGCTGACGGAGTACAGGCGGCATAAGCTCGGCTTTATTTTCCAGTCTTACAATCTGATGCCCAATCTGACGGCGCGGGAGAATCTCCGGTTCATTGCAGAGCTTGTGCCTGATCCGCTCGAAGTGGACACGGCACTCGAGAAGGTCGGTATGCTCAACCGTGCAAATAATTACCCGGCGCAGCTCTCCGGCGGTCAGCAGCAGCGCATCGCCATTGCCCGTGCGCTCGTCAAGCAGCCCAAGGTCATCCTCGCCGATGAACCAACAGCGGCGCTGGATCTGCAAACCAGTCTGGAGGTGCTCGATGCGATCGAAAGCATTGTCCGCAGCAAGACGGCAACGGTCATCATGGTGACACATAACCCGGAGATCGGAAAAATGGCAGACCGCATCATCAAGCTACGCACCGGGAAGGTCGCCAGCATCAAGACGAACCCGAACCCGATCCACGCTACTGAGCTTTCGTGGTGATGACGCTGCATCGGTATTTTTATCAGGTATTCCGCCGCAAAAGCGGCTGAAGCATATTACATTTAAGGAGGAATCACAATGAAGATCACATCTTTCAACCCGCTGATCGTGACGAAGGATGCCGAGAACGTTATCAAGCTGTTCGAGGCGCTCGGTTTCGAGAGGCGCCACAGCCTTGATGCCAACACCGGCACCACGGACTTCACAAGCGTCCGCATGAAGAATCCGGAGGGCTTCTATGTGGATGTTGCGAACGTGCCGGTGCCGCAGGACATGACGCTGATCCGCATCAATGTAGACGATTTTGAAGAGGCATACAACTTCCTCCTTGAAAGAGGCTTCACGAATCCAAGGGGCGGACACACCGTTGATACAAAGACCAACAAGTCTGCGATGATGAAGTCGCCGAGCGGCTTCGCTTTCGATCTCTGCCAGCATATCAAGGATGAAACGAACTGAGAGGAGGAAACACGATGAAAATCACTGCTTTTAACCCGCTGATCTGCTCCCCCGATGCCAAGGCTGTCACCGAGGTGTTTGAAGCACTTGGCTTTGAGCATGCACACAAAAAGACCGGCATCAACGATGCGGACATCACCAGCTTCGACATGAAGCATCCCGACGGCTTCCGTGTGGATGTGGCACAGGTGGCGCAGATGCCGCAGGACATGACCGCTATCCGCATGAACGTGCGGGATTTCAACGAGGCATACGAGTTCCTGATCGCACAGGGCTTTAAGAATGCGCAGGGCGATAAGGTGACGGACACCGGTTCCTCCAAGGCGACTTTGATGGTGTCTCCCTCCGGGTTTGCCATTAGTCTGGCAGAGCATATCAAGAAGTAAGGATGCACATGTCGATCCTCTACGTGTAGATGTAGAAAATTAAGGATCAGAGAAAAGGAGTAATTTCTATGAAAATCACATCTTTCAATCCGCAGATCGTTACCAGAGATGCAGAGCCGCTCGTAAAGTTGTTTGAAGAGCTCGGCTTTGTTATGAGACACAACCAGAAAGACGCAGGCGAGAATCATATCAACATTATCAGAATGATGGATGAAAACGGCTTCTATGTTGATATTTCCGAGTCGCTGCTGGGCCCGCCGCATGATATGGTCGGTATCCGTATGAATGTTGACAACTTTGAAGAGACTCGTGATCTGCTGCTTTCAAAGGGCTTTAAAAGTGTCTATGGCAACGACTCATTAGAGCTCAGGACATCCCGGTCGGCTATGATGATCTCGCCGTCGGGCTACGGTATCAATGTGATCGAGCACTTAAAGAAAAAGGATTGATCGTACTGAGAAAGGGATCTTTTATCTGCTGCGAATAAGCTATACTTAAAATGGGAAATGCAAAATCGTTGCAGGTTGTTTTTGCCCTATGTATCGTTCCATATGATTTCAAGGGATCGCTGCCAGAAAGCAGCGATCCCTCTATTCTACACTGGTATTGCATTTTTTAGGGCAAGATCGAATGCGTTGATCGAAACGCTCTGTATCATCGGTTCAGCTTTGCGATAGATGCCAGTGTCGGGATATGCATCGGACACACATCGGCGCAGGAAAGTGATTTGGAGCATCCGTTTCCGAAATGACTGGCATAGGTTTTGCGGATCTCCTTTGCTTTTCCCTGATTGCGTGCGGACACAAGATAACAGTCATTGGCAAATACTGCACCGAAAAAGGTCGCTCCATTCGTGTAATTCGGACACACCTCCAGGCACAGACCGCATTTCAGGCACTTGGCGACCTCGTACTGGTGGCTGTGGTCTTCATGTGCAGCAGGGTCGTAGGCACAGATATAGACCTCTTCGCATTTCAGGTTTTCGTGGATGGAACTCCGGTCAACGATCAGGTCATGTATCACAGGGAACTTTCTCAGGGGGCGAAGGATCAGCTCGTCCCCTTTGCAGTCTCTCAGAAACGTCTCGCAGGCGAGTGCCGGCATGTCATTGATCACCATCGCACAGGCACCGCATACGCCCTGCAAGCAGGAACAGTCCCAGCCGATCCTTGTGGTTTTTTCTCTTTTTGCGTTGAGGATTCGATTTATTTGAACGGAATCGAGCTGCGATCTCCAGCAAGTTCCTGTTTGAGAAGGCGATGATGAGCATTGTGGCGGGGCTGCTCTTTACTGGGGCGGACAAGGAAGTGGATATTGACAGGCTGACAGAATGCAGCAGCATCCTGAACCAGCATACGGGCATTTTCTCGGAGTACCGAGACGCTGTGAAGCTGGCTCTGATCAGTGAGATGGCGCTGTCGGACGATGCGGAACAATACATCGAGGATGTCAAGGCGGTATACCAGAAGCTGCATAAGGGACATTTTGTGGACAATTCCTATAAGATCCTTGCAGCCATGCTGATCTGTGATCTGGGGCGGCAGGACGATGCGGATGCAGTGATCGAACAGCACAATGCGCTCATGAAGCAGAAGAAGAAAGATCATCCGTTCCTGAACGATTCTGAGGATATTTCCTTTGTGATCCATCTTGCACTGTCTGACAGGCCGGTAGATGTGATCCTGTGCGACATGGAAGAAAGCATGGCGTATCTCAAATCATGTAAGGTCAAGGCGGGCTCTGATACTGTACAGCGTCTTGGTGAGATCCTTGCTCTGACGGATGGAGACAGCTGGGAAATTGCGATAAGGTCATCAGGCTCTACGAAGTGTTGCAGCAAAAAAAAGGATGCGACGGAGGGCGGGGAAGTGTTTTTCTCGCTCGGGATGCTGATCGGTATGGAGGAAGAACCGGAGTACATCGTTCGTGCGATCCTCGATACCTATGCGTATCTGAAAGGCAATAGCATATTTGATGAAAAACCGGAGGGTAAAAAGCAGCGGTTGATGTTTGCGGAGCTTCTTGTGACCGACTGATACGGAACGGGTGCAGCAATGATCAGCAATGCGTTCATCAGCAGCGCATTGTCTGTCATCAGAGCACAGCAGATCACTGCGATCATTACGGTCGTATCGAATGTGCTACCTGCGGTCATAGAGACAGCTTCCAATCAGGGCAGTACAGAAAATAACGGTGATGAGACTGCACCGACGGAACCAACGGAAGCGGACAAGGCGCAGGGATGACAACTCCCTCTGTAGATCGGTTTATCGGATAGGATGATGTCTGAAGTAAACTTCAGAGATCACAGAGCAGTTGCTTCTGAATGCTAAAGTGCTATCCTGTCCACAGAGAAAAGACGATAAAAGTAAATACAACTTACATTTCAAGCCGAGAGGTATCAGCTGATGCTATCTCATCATTCAAAACCGCCGTTGGGGGTTCTTTTTTATTTTTGGAAAAGAATTCCATTATTTAGCAGCTTGCATTTCGATTTGGAACCAATTGGGAAGATATACACACCGACGTCACACAACACACAAAAATTATACAATCACTTTGTAAATATCGCCGAATTTCGACTTAATTTTATTCGTTTTTTTTATTCATGGTTGAGCTTTTACAAAAAATGTGGTATAATAAAATCAATAAGTTCCAGCCAATCTGGAAACTGTTGGTTGCCAGAATGTGGAGATTACGACAACGAATACCGCTCTTCTGATCCGCAAACGGGTGCAGGACTCCATAGGTTTGCCCGCCGCTTGCGCTGACATCATTCAGGGAAACGGTATGGAATGCATTTTATTCAGGAAAGGGGTGATAGTTCCCGCTCTTGCAGATGGGAATGACTTTGAAACACCAGTGAGGGAAACGTTTTTAAGTTATCTGATGTACTATAAACTAATTTGGGAAGGAGAGAGCTGCGGCGGTTCGCTGCAGCGGTGAATGTTATGTCATGGAATAATCCGAGTCAGGACGAGGCGGCTGATCAGTACTATTCGTCCAAAAGCAGATACAATGATGCCGCAAATCAGAGGAGCGCATGTATGCGTGCTGCCGATCAGTGCTGTCAGGAAAAAGTACAGGCACTATCGGCGATCAGCTCCTGCACGAGCGAGAAGCTCAATTTTGAGAAGAGGGTCGAGGATATCAAGCAGATCATTGCCATTCTGGAAGGAAGCATGGGCGGCGGTCTGATCGCCAGCATGCTTGGCGCCAATATCCCGGAAGTGATCTCTAAGTTCAACAGTTCCGCACAGGAAGCGGATACCAGCTACCGTGAGAGCATGAAGTGCAGCGATGTTCCCGCTGCCAGCATCATGGAGACCTTCAGAAGCAAAACAGTGGAAGAGGATCCGAACCTGAGCGACGCGCTTCAGAAATTCAAGAATGAGGTCGCTCGTCTGGAACAGGCGATCCGCGACATTGAGGCACAGCTGAATTCTCTGTCTGCGCTTGTTTCTTCCCTTTCTTCCAAGATCAATGCGTATAATGCGGAATCGGATTCTCTCCGCCATGTGATGAATTCGTGCGCGTATGAGATGAATCATTTCAGAAGCTACATGTAAAGGCTTGCCGTGAAGCAAAGAAGCGTTAATGCCCAGACAGGAGTGATTGCATGAGAATTGAATTGAATTCCGGCGGACTTGCTACGGCTGCGACGCTTTCAATGATGCAGTCGGATCTTACGGGGCTGCTTCGCGGTTCGGAGCGCATGTGCCGGTCATTTGAGCTGGTCAGATCAGCCGTTTATAATATGAACGGCGGCGTGGGCTGCCTACAGGATGCCCTCGGTGGGATCGAAGCACGCATCCAGACAGATTCCGGCAGAGCTGCCAATGTCAAACAGGCAGAGCAGAAGGTTTCCGCCTTTGTTGATCTGGTCAGGACAACGGATTCCAAGGTGAGCGGGATCGTCGTCAAGAATCAGGAAGAATTCTACCAGGTGAATGCGTGGGCAAGACCGGTCGCGGATGTCTCCGCAAGTACCAAGAAAACCTTGTGGGACAAGGTCTGTGACTGGTTCGGCAATGCAGGGGATTCCATTGCAGATGGGTGGAATAAGGTCTGTGACTGGTTCCGCGGTGTAGGAAAGTCCATAGGGGATACCTTTGAAAAGGTCAAAAAATCCATCGAGGAGTTTATCCAGAAAAAGATCGACAAGATAAAGGAAGACTTTTCCATTTTTGATGACCCGTTCTATGACAAGCTGGGACCTACCCGGAAATTCATGATCTTTCTTAAGATCAGCAAGATGAAGGAGCCCTACCGGAGCATCTACCTTGATAATTATAAGAAATACTCGATCGGCAATACTGAGGGAAAAGACACTGGTTATTACTCTCCCGATGATAATACGATCAATGTCAATATGTCTAAACAGTTCTTTGATGAACGCGGCGCCTATAATACGTTTTTCCACGAGAGCGGACATGCGATCGACTATAACTATCAGGATGACGGGAACTATTATTCCCTGACTTACAAGAATGCAGAAGGAAAAACGCTGCAGGATGTCCTCTATGAGGACGTGCGGGAAGATATTACGAACACAACAGCGAAATATGCCAAGGATCCGCAATCTCAGGAGCAGATTGTGAATTATCTGATGGGTGCAAGATCGGTCGATATTTCCACACTGTCTCCGACAGACCAGGCGATCGTAAAGCAGATCCAAGCGGATTATCGAAAACGCTTCAGCGGTGCTGTGAATGCTTCCCCCTCCGATGTATACGGCGGTGTGACAAACAACCTCATTATTGGTGATTACGGTCATCGGCCGGATACGAAAAACGGAGAGACATACAATAACTTCGGTTACTGGTATGATCAGAATGGAGAGGCGACCGGGTTCCAGTCACTGGAGCTCTGGGCGGAGTATTACAGCTATGCTGCAACAGGAGACAAGGGCAATATGAAGGCACTGGCAAAGTATTTCCCGCGGAGCAAGGAGTTCCTGGACGAAATGGCGCAGTCTATGGTGAATTCGTAAATGATGAGACGAGTAGCAGGATGCGCCCTGTGTCTGGCGCTATTAATGGGATTATCAGCGTGCGGCCGGCCGGCAGAGCAGGCAGCCACACCGGTCAGCAATACAGAGAAGGAGCAGACGGAAATGGCATTGATCACACAGGAAGAACTGATCCGCAGGTGCGGACTGACGAAGAAGGAATGCAAGGGCAAGGATCTGGATGCCTTCATCCGCTACTTCCAGTTCACAGAGGAAAATGTGGATATGTACAACATCCAGGCACTCCTTGAAGATTTTTCGGAGCCAAGGGATGTACAGGATGTGTTCACAGCAGATGCCCCCAAGCGTGAGGATCACTTTACCACTGATGTGGTCTATGTTGCGTACCGGGAAAACCAGGGCACGCTGAATCATTCCGTGTATCTGGATGTGGCACAGCAACAGAAGTGGGCCTATGAGAACCATGATATTTTCTATGATCTCAATGAGTACCCTGCTGTCAAGGTTTCGGAAAAGTCCATTTCGGACTTTCTGACCTCGTTTGAACAGATGGGTGTGTTTACGATGGAGGATCAGCAGGATCCTTCAGCTTCGGAAATATCGGATCCGATGTTCTTTGTACTGGTGATTGGCTATGCAGACGGAACCTGCTTCCGTGTAAGCCGTTCCGGGCTGCCAAGCAAGATCTGCCCGGATTACTATGATGAGATGCGTAAGCTGTTGTTTGCAAAGAAATAACAGCGGCGCCTGATCGAGGTGATACCATGAGAATCGAACTGAATGCCGGCGGACTGTCCAGCGGTACTTCTGTTGCCACAATGCAGGATGATCTTGGCAGTCTGGTGAAGCGATCCAATTCTATGCTTTCTGCATTTCAGCTTCTCAGACAATATACCTATCAGATCAACGGCGGTGTGGGCTGCTTGCAGGATGCACTGAACGGGATCGAAGAACGTATCCAGATCGATGACAGCAGAGCCTTCAATATCGCTCAGACGGAGACGAAGGTAAAAGCATTTGTGCAGCTGGTACATACAACAGACAGCAAGGTCGCCGATCTCGTGAAACAGAACCACGATGCGTTTTACATGGTGAATGCCTGGGCAAAGCCGGTCGTGGCTATGGATGCAGTACAGCTATGGTACAGCAGGGCAATGGATGTCTTAAATGCCGCTGAGAAAATCGGAGCACGGCAGGCGGAGCAGCGTGAAAAAGTGGATCTCGATGAGATGTCTGATGAGGAATTACAGGCGTATTATGAGGAAATGCTTTTGATAGCCAATGACCCGAACCGCTCTCCGGAGGACGAGGCTCGTCTGAACGACTTTCTGGACTATTTGTCGGATGTTGATGTGAAATCGCTGAAATATGCGGATCTGGCAGATCCACGTATGTTTCCGAACAACAAGGTCCAACGTGATTGTTTAAAAGTAAAGTATTACGTTGCGCTATATGAACCGCTGCATGAAAATGATACGAAGGCAATGAATACGTTCTTTTCCAACTATGGAGATGGTGTTCCTGAGTCGGATCATTGGAGAGACGAGGAGATCCTTGCTATAAAATATCTGGCTTACAGATCTCCGCAGCCGCAGCATGATCTTTTGATGAAGTATATGCCGCAGATAAAGGTCGCGGATTTCAACACAGTTTCAGAAACCGGTTCTGCTGCAAGCTATTATGACCCCAGCGATCGTATGATCCATCTGAACAGAGAATTGTTCCTGACGCATGTCTCAGGCGATTATCATGTCATTTTTCATGAGATTGGTCATAATGTAGATGACCTGATGTATGACGGCGGTACAGATGAGACAGTTTATAATTGGCGATATTCTGAGACAACTGATGGAGCCTACGCTGAGAGGCTGGATCAGGCACTGGAACGGGATGTGAGCAAACGGATCTGGAAAGCCATTGATGATTACAATGAAGATGATGCGTTGTTTAAGATTGACGGTCCCGGCAAGCAGCAAATCTATGATGTGATGGTTGGAAAATCTCGTTATGAAGATTTGAATCTAAGATTAAAGTTTGCATATGATCTGATAAATAGAAACGTAAGATCCGACATCAATAGATGCACAGCTTCAGATGCCTATGAGTCACAGACAAGAGGCAATATCTATCAGGGACCGCATCACAGTGCACAATACTGGGAAGATGAAGAAATGGACAATATGGAGGTCTTTTCCGCGTGGTTTGCAAGCGGTATTTGTAACCCTGAGGATTATGAACGCGCAAGACAATTGCTTCCGGAAACCTATCAGACAATGGATGAGATGGCAGAAAAGCATCTGGGGCGATCATACACAAATGGGAAATGGAAGTATTAATTCACAGATAGGAGTGATGGCATGAGGATCGAACTGAATGCCGGCGGTTTATCCGGCAGAACACCCATTGGCACAATGCAGGATGATCTTGGCAGTCTGGTGAAGCGATCCAATTCCATGCTTTCTGCATTTGAGCATCTCAGGCAATACACGTATCAGATCAACGGCGGTGTGGGCTGCCTGCAGGATGCACTGAGCGGGATCGAAGCACGTATCCAGACCGATGACAGCAGAGCTTTCAATATCGCTCAGACGGAGACGAAGGTCAATGCATTCGTGCAGAACGTGCGCACGGCTGATTCCAAGGTTTCCGATCTTGTAAAGCAGAATCAGGAGGAGTTCTATCAGGTGAACGGCTGGGCAAGACCGGCACCGGAGCCTTCCCAGAAATCCTGGTTTGATGAAGCGAAGGAATGGGTGAGCGATCTTTGCGACTGGGTCGCCGGAGGATTTGAGCAGGCGAAGGAAAAGCTCAAGGAATTCTACGAAAAAGCCAAAGAAAAGCTCAGAGAGCTCTGGGAAGGTCTCAAGGCTTGGTGGGATGATAAAACGAAGATCACACCCACGGAGATCACGGATGATGTGTTCGATGAGAATGGCTACGATGCCTATGGCGGCAGACAGCACGGCCCCAGAGACGATGTCAGAAACGGCGATGCCGAGATGATCAAGATCTACACGGACATTATCCGGGAGAATACCGGCAAGACACTGAGCAGAGAAGAACTTCTGAACTACCTTGATGCGGTCCGTGACCCGAATAACCCCAGAAATGTGATCAAGGACGGTCTGAACACCGAGGGCTGTCAGTATGCGGCGATGGTGAACACCATCTTTGAGTATTATGTCAACAGAGAAAACGGCGCAGAGGAATTTGAGCGAAAGTTTGGCTATCCGATGCGTGATTCACATGGCAGACTGAATTACAATGTCGTTTTGGTCGATCTGTACTCGAAGTATGACGATGTGAATGATAGCGGCGTAAGTGACGGGGATGTAAAATCGATCCTGAAGAAATATATGGCGGAACCCGGAAGGGACAACAACAGCTCTGTTAACGTGGAGATCAAGACAAATGTTCACATCACAACAAAGAATGTTGATAACTATATCCGGGAGGGAAAACAGGTAGTCATTTCTGTCAGCAATATCAAGGTCTACAATGAAGACGGAAGTTTGCGGCAGAACTGTTCCGGACATGCAATGGTCGTGACAGGCGTTACGGAGGATGGCCGTTATATCGTTTCTACGTGGGGCGATAAAGCATATATTGATCCCAAAGACAACCTCAAGTGGAATTCGGAAAAGAATGGATTTGGCATCATAGAGTTCTACACGGTAGAATACAAGTAATATACAGGTGAGCAAATGAGAAGAACCATCCTTTCATTGATGATGGCCATTGGCATTCTGTTAACAGGATGTGGCCAGGTGAGCGAGGAAACTATGCAGACAAATGAAATTAGTCAGGCAGCGCAGATCAGCAGTCTGCCGAAGAAGGATTATACCAATGCCGTATATCTGACAGCAGAGGATACAGTCGCCGGTTCCTATGCGGAACCTCTTTCCGTGGAGATCTCGGAAATGTATCTTGAAAAGGTGAAAAGTGCTTACGAGAGCACACCAAACCAGGGGAATCTGGTAATGCGGGAGGCGTTGTACTCGATCTGCATCCTCGATCAGAACCGAGAACTGATCGACAGATGGGATGTGGATGACTACAGGACGATCCGCACAATGGACGGAAGCTGTCTCTGGCGGGAAGGTCAGATAGATGAACTGCTGACGGACATCGAAAAGCAATACTCGCTTGGGTATGTGCTGCAAAAGAGAGTGCCGGGAGAGCAGTATTTTTCCGTACTGACAGAGGCAGATCATGCTTCTGCGGCAAAAAGCAACCAGAACAATCTGGAGGATCCCATCCAGCTGGATATTTCAGCAGATATGCTGGAGGAACTGAAAGCCAACTGGCAGCAGATCGAGGCAGCGTCCACACGCACGGAAGATGTCCGGTCAGCGTATACTATCGTGATCTCGAATGCTGACGGAAATGCCGTGCAGAACTGGATGATCGATGCAGAAAACCGGATTTATTCATGTCACGGTTACGAACTCAAAGGTGATTTTGTTCGTGGATGGGTAGACCGTGTGATGCAGGAAATGCTGAACGAATAGGGGTGATCATTTGCGGATCGAACTGAATGCAGGCGGATTATCCGACGGCACATCCATTGCCATCCTGCAGGAAAACCTCGGAAATATGGCGGGGTGTTCCAATGCGATGCTTTCGGCGTTTACCAAGCTGAGGTCTTCCGTCTGCAATATCAACGGCGGTGTGGGTGTTTTACAGGATGCTTTGGACAGAATAGATTCCAAGATAGCAGAGTCTGAAACGCATTATTCCAATGTAGCAGATGCAGAGCGTAAAACAGAAGAATTTATTACTTATACGAGAAATGTGGACAAGTCCGTAACGGCACTTGTCATGAAGAACCAGGAAAACTTCTACAAGGTCAATCCCTGGGCGCGTCCGCCCATCTCCATCCGGGTTCCGGGCGGCTCCGATATTGTTGCATTTATCAACGAATGGATCGCCGGTGAACATGCTTGGAGGGATGACAGAGATAATCCTATGGGATTGGGCGGAGGCCTGATCGGTATCGGATTGCTGGCCGGTTTCCTCTCCCAGAGAGACGGCGAAAACAATGGCGAGGGCGTATCTGTCACGGTATCGGGGCCGAGCGGAGAAGTGGGCGACGGCGAAGCATCCGGTTCGCTTCTGTCCGGCAGTGTGCAATACAACGGCTCCGTCGGCGGCGTTCCGACATCGGTCACGGCACAAGGCGAGCTGATCGGCGGTTCGGCAAGCGTTCACGCAGACGGCGAGTGGGATATTGAAGGCGGCGACGCTTCCCTGTCAGCGGGATTTGAAGCGGAAGGCCACCTTGCAAGCGGCTCTGTGACGACCACTGTCGGACTGGTCTCCAATACGGTGGAGGGCTCTGTTGGCAATGTCGGCGCACAGGGCGAGATCGGCTTCACACTGTTCCAGGACGGACAGCTCAGTCCTTCAGTCGGCGTTACCCTCTCTGCAAATGCCAATGTGGCGGAGGGTAGCATCGAGAATCAGGTCGGCACGAATGCCTATAACGTCCATGCCAGAGCTGAGGGGTCTGTACTGGGCGCCAATGCCGGCGTGACGGCACAGGCAGGTGTCATCACCTACACCGATGCATCCGGTGCGACCAGAACGGCAGTCGGTGCCGTGGCCGGAGCAGGTGCGGAAGCCTATCTTGCAGAAGGCACTGTTTCCGGCGGCGTTACCATCTGCGGGATCCGATTCGATCTCGGCATTACCGGTAAAGCCGGCGGCGCAGGCGCAAGGGCTGAAGGACAGGTCACCACCGGCAATATCGGTGGTGAAGTGGATCTGGGTCTCGGCGTTGGTGTCGGCGCGAGGTTCAACATTGATTTCTCAGGCTTTGAGAATCCGTTTGAAGGTGTTGACATTGCCGGCGGTCTGAGTGACATCGGCAGTGGGATTGCGGACGGTCTGAGCGACATCGGCAGCGGCATCGCGGATGGCATCAGCGACATCGGAAGCGGTATTGCGGACGGTCTGAGCGACATCGGTGAAAGCATTGCCGATTCGGACTATATGCCCTGGAATTGGATCTAATCATCTTGTGGAGATTGTACTTAGGAGGACGCTATGTATAAAAATATGCTACCCATCGGATCGGTCGTACTGCTCAAGGGCGGTACGAAAAGAGTGATGATCACCGGCCGGATCCTGACAAAAGCCGGCGAAGACAAGATTTATGATTATGCAGCCTGCTATTATCCGGAAGGGATCGGTGGCTTAGACGGCACTTTCTTCTTTGACAAGGAAGCGATCGCAAGACTGTACTTTGTCGGATTCCAGGATGAAGAGGAGCTCAAACTCAGAAGCAATATCCTCGATAAGCTCGGGGAACTGGAAGTCAAGGACGGCGAGATCGTTCCCGTCACGGCTGCGGAGTAACCTCTGCCATGATACTGAAGATCAGGCAGATGGCAAAGGAGCTGTTCGAGGCGACCTTTGTCATTGAGGCGGACGGCAGAACGGTCGGTGACATGAAGCTTGTCGGTTCGCTTGGAAGTATGGAAGGGGTATGGAGCATACGGTATGCAGGGCTCTCTGTCCGGATGACGCACGGAAAGGTGCAGCTTCCGGCAGGGGAAAAACCATTCCGTCCGTATGACATCTATGTGAATGACCAGCCTACTGGATCGGTATTCCAGACAGATGTCAAGGAAGGCGGATTGTTCTCCAAATATCCTGTCAGCAAGATCTACTTCAACGGTGCGTGCTGTACTTTGTATCCGATCTGTTTTGGAGAGGAAGGCGCCAAAAGCCCTGTTTACTTCCAGAATACACAGATCGCGGAAGTCCACAAATCGGCGGTGATCGAAAACGAGCTGCATCATTTTAATATGTATATCAAGGATGAACGCTTTGCAACAGCCTGTGTGCTGCTTTGCTGCTATTCCTATGTACTGGGCTTCTTCAGGCCGGGTGAGAAACCG
Source organism: Oscillospiraceae bacterium (assembly GCA_024684395.1). Lineage (GTDB taxonomy): Bacteria > Bacillota > Clostridia > Oscillospirales > Ruminococcaceae > UBA3855. Next base: position 53,949 of record JAIKWY010000111.1, on the reverse strand, counting down.
ATCATGAGTGTCAGAAAAATCATCTGCACCGAGAAGAACAAACACTTGCTTGCCAAGTATGATCCTGGTTTTATGGCCAGTTTTCAGTAAGGCGCTCTAAAAACGTTGCTTTTGGAGTTGCCGTGTAATCATTGCTATTTAGGAAGGAGGAGATAGTTTGAGGATCGAGTTGAATGCGGGCGGCTTGTCGAATGGTGCTGCAATATCGACGTTTCAGTCTGATTTTGGCGCGATGGCGGGCAGGACCCGGAAAATGGTACAGAGTTTCCAGCAAGTCCGGAATTATGCCTACCACATGAACGGCGGCGTAGGGATACTACAGGACGCTGTGGATGACATCAGCGCTAGGATCACACAGGACGAAGGACGGACAGAAGCTATCGAAGCTGCTGTCAGGAAAGCGGATGACTTTGTGGATCTCGCCAAAAAGGTCGACAAAAGCGTCCGTGAGATCGTCATCAAGAATCAGGATGAGTTCTATCGCGTGAACCCTTGGGCAAAGCCCCCCCCACCACCGGAGGAAAAGAAGTGTTATCAGAAAGCCTGGGACTGGTGCTGCAAGAAGGTCAATGACATCAAGGAAGGCGTTGAAAAAGCAGTCGATGGCTTTAAAGATTTGGTACATAATGCCGCTGATTGGTGCAAGGAGAGCTTAGGCAAGGCTTGGAAGCACATCAAGGACTTCTGTAGCTCCAGCATCGGTAAGATCGTCATTTCTGTCGGCATTGTAGCAGTGCTTGTTGTGGCAACTGTGCTTACAGGCGGTGCAGCCGCTGTCATCTTCGGAATGGGAGCGATCGGCGCCGGAGCCGGTTTGGTTACAGGTACAATCAAAGGTGTCCGAGAATATGCGGCAGATAAGGCAAGCGGCAAGGGAGGCAATTTGCTGGATTCCATCGCCAACAACATGGCAAGGGATACTGTCAATGGTGCGGCATCCGGACTGGCGAACGGCATTGGCATGGTCGCCGGCGGCGTAGGAGCTCGTTTTGTCGCAGGCGAAATACTACAGGTCGGCTCCGAGACAGTGACCGGTATGTGGCTCGACGGAAAGGACCCAAAGCAAGCGTTCCGGGATGGCGCAATCAAGGGCACGGTATCCAATACAGTTGATACGATCTCGTTTGGCGTGACCGGCGGTGCGAAGACAACCGTGCCGAATGGCGCAACGGAGGCCGGCAAGAACTGGGCTCATGAAATGGTCAAGGATGCTGCGAAGAAGGAAGCCGGGGAAGTCGTAAAGGTCAAGGCTCTGAATTCCCTGATCTTAGGATACGACAGTACCGAAGATTTCTTTACCAATCTGTTCACAGGTGATGTTCATCACAGGATCAGCAATGTATTCCAGTCGATTTCCGGCACAGTACCCGCATATTAAAAAAGGGAGTGATACAACTTGAATCAGGAAAATTTCACAGAAGCAATGATCAACGGCGAAACTGCGTTTAACAACGAAAATTATGCACAGGCACTGGAGTGGTTCCGAAAGGCCCTTGAGGAAAACCCGGATGACTTACAGGCTCTCGCTAAGGCCGGTACAGTCTGTGTACCGCTCGATCAGTATGAGGAGTCCTTCAAATACTTCAAGAGAGTGATGGAGCTGAATCCCGAGAACGGCGACAATGCCTTTAATCTGGGAAATGCCTATTTCTTCCACGGCGACATCGGTAAGGCGCTGGAGCTGTATGCCGAGGCCGAGATGAAGGGCGTCAGTGAAGAGGCAAAGCCGAGACTGTACTATCAGATGGCGCTGCTTTGCAGTGTCAGACAGGATGTCAAGGCTGCACTTGCCAACTTCCGGAAGTATGAGGATCTCGATAAGTCCGGCATGGCCTCCGCCGATCCCGATGTGATCTCAGAGAAGATTAAGCTCTACCTGATGGCGGATGACTACGAGAATGCCGAAAAGCTGGCAGTCCAGTGGATCGGCGTGGCGCCTGCAGATGTGCGGAGCTACATGGTTTATTTCAGCATCCTCATGGCACAGAGAAGATATGCCAAGGCAGAAGAGGTGCTGAGCAATGCCGAGAAGTATGCGGAGCTCAGTGAGCAGGATGCATTTGCACTGAAGCTTGAGCGTGTCACCATGCTGTCCGCGATGGCGGATGTGGATACGGAGCATGCTCAGGAGCATCTCCAGGCTGCTTATGAGCTCGTAGAAACCGCGCAGAAGGAAGCGCCGGCTGGCAAGAAGAATGAGCTGACGCTCACAAAGGCTGAAATCTGCATGAAGATGCAGAACTATGACGATGCGATCCGGACGGCTGAGACTCTGCTCCCGGGCGCAGCACTCAAGAATGCTGTTGTAGCGCATCAGGAGCCCGCATATGAGGAACTGTCCGAGGATGAGATCGAGCAGATGGCAAGCGAGGATATGCAGGCGATCGAGGAAAAGATCGCTGCCGGTGAGATCGACGAGTCGATCGGTGAAAGCGTTGACGTAGAGTATGACGAAAACGGCAATCCCGTAAGAGTCTATCCGGATGGCATCTTCGATGAAGCCGAATACAAAGCACCTGCAGAAGAGGCAGTGCCGGAGGAAGCCGCTGCACAGCAGACACCTGACAAGGGCTACTATGACCGGATGTATTTCGTTCTTCTGTCCTGCTATGCTGCAACAGAGGATTATCAGAAGGTCCGCGAAACTGCGGCAACTCTGAAATTCAGCGATAATATCTATTATTCCTATTTCGCACGCTATACTGAAGCGTTCGCCATGAAGAAGCTGTCGGAGACGACCGAGGAAGTGACAAAGGAAGCTGCTGAGAAGCAGTATGCCGAGACGATCGCTTACTTCAGAAGCAGGATGCTCCAGGGCGAAAGCAACAATTACGGTGCGATCTTCCGCTCAAGAATGTATGCAGAGAGTGCAAAGTTTGCGAAGGCGGAGGAAATGGCAAATCTGTTGCCAATGGGTGAAAAAGAAGCTGTAATGGCATATATTGATACTTGCCGAAAGGAGTATCAGAACATGTAAAAAATCCAAGTGAAGTAAGGAGGTGGTAAAACATGAACTGGGAACGTGTTATATCAGGCATGAAGGGTGACATCGTGTTGGATGAGGCAGCCTTTGAGAGGGCAGTCAATGATCTTGCGGATCTTGCCGTACAGCTTCAAAATCTTCGGGATGATGTGGAAGGTCTTCTGAATACATTGCAGAGTGGATTTGACACACCTGCCGGAAGAAAATTTATCGGATCCTGCAGAAACAACCTGATCCAACCGTTGGAACAACAAAAGCTTGTGATTGAGCACATCTCATCGACGCTGAATGATGTTAAGGGGGCATACTCACCAGTCTTCACAGAGTATGAGAGCCTTAACAAGCAGATCCAATCCTATCAGACATAAGCTGGCGTAGCCGGCAAGTCAATTTTAATCACCGAAAGGAGTAATTTCTATGTCCACAATTCTTGCAACCCAGATGATCGCAAACGCACAGAATGCAGTTAATACCTATGTATCGACTGCAAACGGTCTCTTCGACAACCTCGAGACCGAGGTCACCTCTCTGAAGAACAACTTCTCTGGTGACGCCTCCGACGGCTACACAGAGTTCTTCAACAGTAAGATCCGTCCGGCTCTGACCGACAACCTGACTGCTCCGAGTTCTTCCCTGACAGCCAACATCAATTCGATCCTCGATGCCATCCAGCAGCAGCTCCTGAACACGGTTGACCCGCAGCTCGGCGAGGGCAACAGAGGCGCAGGCGGCGGTGCAGGTAGCGGTGTAAGCGGCGCTGTAGGCGGCGCTGTAGGCGGCATCGCAGGCGCTGTTCAGGCAGGCATCGATGCCGTTACCGGTGCAATCGGTGGCTAAGATCGTATCCAACAATCAATGAATCATATTTTAGGAGGAAAAGAAAATGGCTGATATCGTATTCAGATACACGGAAATGAGACAGACTGCGACCAACATCAGAAATATTGCAACACAGTACAAGTCTGCTGGTGATGCCTTTGAGCGCGATTTCGTCAGCGCAGTCAGCGATTGGGAAGGCGAGAGCCACGATGCGTTGGTTAAGTTCATCTCCGGACCGACCCTTGAGTACATGAGCGTGACCATCCCGAAGCTGCTCGAGGCGCTTGCTCAGCTCCTGGAGGACAACGCTGCTCAGATGGAGAAGGCTGATCAGGAGATCGCAGCGAACATTCCGCAGTCATTAGGTTAACCATCCGTCCTTACCGATAAGCGAGGTAGATTATGGAAAATACAACAAAGCCGACTCTTTCAGATGTTGAGAGAAATAAGGAATTATTTGAATATGAAATGACCGAGGTGATCCTGCAACTGAAAGGGGAATTTGCCAAGGTTAGCGGTAAGGATATGCATCTCGATGATGTAACGTTTGCTGCGCCGAAGATGGACATCCAGGCAGACATCAAGGAAGTGTCTGTCGATCCCATCACGGTCGAAGCGATCAACACGAACGTCAATGTCTCCGCCGCTGTCTCTGCTTTGCAGAAGACAGCGGTCGGGACGGTTGATGTGGAGTGCCCCGCCGTCCCCACAATGACCAGACCCGAGATCGGAACGGTCGAAATCAAGTCGATCGGGCTTGACGTGGAGACAGTAAAGTTCAAAGCTTGTGAGATCCCTGCTGTATCGGTAACACCGACGGCAGTGGAGACAGTTCCCGGAGAGATCCGTTTGCCGGATCTGATCGGTGAAGTGCATATGGATCCGATCAAGGTGGATACCGTCAATACAGATATCAATCTCCCGGCATTTGAAAGCAATGTGACAGTGGATCACATTGCAGTAGAGGTTCCGGATACAGAAATGAAACTCGGGGTGATCAAGCCGGCTGCTGCCGTGAAGCTCAGTCCGGATGTCCCTGCGATCCCGTCCGTGGGTGCTGTGAACCTCACAGAGGTCCAGCTCTCCGTCCCCTCCGAGATCAGTGTTCCGGGGCGGATCTCTGCGGTCAAGCTCCAGGAGGTGGAGCTGCATGCAAGTGCATTGCCGGATGTTCCGGTCGTAACACCTGTAGCCTTTACGCCTGCGGAGGTTTCCGCTGCAGCTCCTGAGATCAATACGATTGAAGTCCCGAAGATCGGCAAGGTTTCTGCGCCGCAGATCACTTTGGATCCGATCAGCGTCGATGTACCGGCGGCGGCGAAGATCAAGCCTTTTGAGAAGGCTGCGCTTTCCAAGCCCCAGGATGGTACATCCCAGATTCAGTTTGACTATCCTACAGTCAGCCCAGTTACGATCCCGCCTGTTCAGGTGGTAGAGCCGAAACCGGTAGCGGTTCCGGACATGCTGGATACAGAGGCGTTCATGAAGAAGATCGTCGGGTCTGCTGTTTAATCCTGGTTCTGGAATAGAACAGGAACATAGCCGCTCTGGTTTGGCGGCAAGAATAGAATATAAAATAATGTGTGGTGTGTAACAATGAAGCTCATGAAAATGATTGCCGCATTCTGTGTGCCGGTGATGATGCTTGGTCAGATGGCGCTGCATGCGGCTGCAACAGAAGGAACTGAACCGCTTCAGGCTTATTTTTCTGAGGACGGCAAAACACTGAAGATCTTTACCTCCGCCAAGCTTTCAGATAACGCTTCCCTTCTGGTGGGAAATGCAACGCTGAATGCTGAGGTACAGAATGAAAATATCCCGATCAATACCGTATTTCTGATCGACAATTCCACCTCGATCCCGACCGGGCTCCGTGACACGATCAAGACGGCTGTGCAGGATTATGTTGCAGACATGCCGGAGACGGAAAGCGTCAAGGTGGCGATCTTTGACACTGAGACAACCTTCCTCGCGGATGAGTATTCCAATGATAGCGGGTTCATTGATTATGAGCTGTCCAAGGTCGATTTCAAGGGGCAGGCAAGTCTGGTGTATGATGCCGTGATGAAGGTCGTCAGCGACACATTTCCCGACCAGGATGTCTATTACAGGACTGTCCTCATCACGGACGGTGTGGACTCTGTGGAGGGTACATCCTTTGATTATCTGCGGAGTGTTATCAACGAAAACGGCAGGTATCATATTGATGTGGTGCAGGTCAGCAAGTCCGACAAGCAGGATGTGAACCTGACAGCCATCTCCAACCTTGGCTCCAACACTTACATGCTTTTCAAGAGCGATTCCAATTTTAAATCGCTCAAACCCGAAAACGTTTCCATGCTCAAGGCACCGCTCATCAACGAGGTAGCGACCGGTGAGCTCAAGGGCGTTACCATAAAGAACGGTGACAGCGATATTTCGCTCGGCTCGATCCTTTTCCCGCAGGTGGAAATCGCCGTTCCGACGACCGTTCCCGTGGAAGAACCCAGCACGGAAGAACTGACGGAGGCACCAACGCTACCGGCACCGACACAAGCGACGACCCAGCCGGCTCCGCCGCAGAAGAAGGGCTTGCCGCTGGTACTGCTGCTGGGGATCATCGGAGCAGTCGTAGTGCTTGCCGGTGTGATCATACTGGTAGTCGTGCTTGCGGCGAAGAAGGGACGCAAGTGCAGGATCGCTGTGAACATCGTCAAGGATGATGAGCGCGATCAGCAGGGCGTCGGTCAGGATATGTGGGAATTCCCGGTATCCTCGGAATTCCGCGTCGGCAGAACACTGGAGCCCATGTCCAATGATAATACACCGCTCCCCAGAAACCACAAGGCGATCTGTGAGAGTGCGACAAACGATGACATCAGCAGTATCGGCAGAAATGCATTTGCACTGAGCTATAACGCCAAGACACAGATACTGACGATCACCAATATTGCGAAAGGCGCCGTCTTCACCGTTGAAACCGCGGGAAGAAAGAGCGATCTGCGCAGCGGACAGTCTACCGAGCTGCGGCAGGACAGCAGAATCCTGCTTGGCAATTACACGACTGTCATGATCCAGGAGATCAATTTCGACAAGTGATCCTGGTTCAGCATGTTTTTTGATTGGGAGGCATTATGGAAAGCAATAAACTGCTCATCGGTGTACAGTTCATTGACGAACACGGCGCAAGCATCGTCATGGAACTGATCGTACTAAGAGACATTACATTAAAGCAGCTCCTTGACGGTATCCGGTACGGTCTTGAAAAGAAGAAGGACAGCGGCAGCATTTATCAGATCTGCTGCAATATCTATGAGAATTGTCTGGGTTCAGGCAATGGCGGCGGCACTTATCACAAGCTGACACTGACTTCCTACAACAACGCACTGGCTTTTGACAAGGATCAGTACGGGCGTGTTATCCTGAGAGGAACGGATTTCGCGAAGAAGCTGTACGAGGTGGGATTCATTACCTCGACCCGTATCGTGTTTGACTGTACAGAACGGTATGAGACCTACGAGGTCAATACCTCCAACATCATTCCGGCGTTCAATCCGAACAATAAGATGAATTCCTTTGTGACGTTCCCGGAATACAATATCAGCTCCCGTCAGATGTACAAATTCGACGATACCCCGGTAGAGATCATCCCGCCTGGAGAACCGCCGCGCAAGCAGGATCAGAATCTGTTCTTCACCATGCTCCCGACTGTGATGATGATCGGAACGATGGTGCTCGTCCGTGCTCTGATGAGCAACGGCAACGGCATGGCGATGGTCGCACTGAGCGGCGCAATGGGCGTTGTGACACTGACGACCTCGATCATCAACTTTGCCCGCAATGCCGGCAGGTACAAAAAGGAACTGAAAGACTGGCGTGAGCATTACGAGGCATACATCGCCAAGACCATTTTAGAAATCCAAAAGCGTAAGGGGCTGGACGTCAAGAAGCTCTGTGATCTGTATCCGGATGTGAACGACATTCTCGACAGCAATAATGTCAGCAAAAGCGTATATAGCATGTCGGCACACATTTTCAGCAGAGCACTTGCAGATGAAGACTTCCTGATGGTCAGACTCGGCATCTCCAACGATGTGGAGAACAAGTTCGAGATCTGCGGTACCGGCAAGGATACCGTCTTTTCCGCCTCGAACTTCACCTTCAATGAGGGCAAGATCAAGCTGTTTATCCCCAAGGATAAGGAATACAAATATACCGAGGATCAGAATTACTACCTGAGCAATCTTCCGAAATTCATTGCCAAGAAATATGAGCATATGGAAAATGCGCCTCTGCTGTTCTCCTTCAAGAACTGTGGTGCGCTCGGTATCGTATCACAGAATGTGGACATCACCAATTTTCTGATCGAGCGTATGATCTTCGATCTGTGCTTCTATCAGTCTCCGGATGATCTGCAATTCGTGATCCTCTATCCGCGGACGGACAATCCCAACCAGATCGAACGGGACATCAGCGTCTATAAATTTCTCCCGCATTTCCGTCAGCTTTTCCCGGACCGTTCACAGTTCGTGTTCAATACGGAAAGCGCCAATTCCATTTTCAGCAATATGCTGAATGTGATGGGTGAGCGTGCGAGCGGCGCATCGGGCAACAGCAAACTGCCGCATATCGTCATCATCGTCTATGATGAATACGACATTAAGGAGCATGCCTTTGCGCAGTATCTCCCGGAGGTGCCCGAAGAGGGCAAGCCCTATGAGAACGAGCTGGGACTGACATTCATCTTCCCCAAGCTCTATAAGGAGCATCTGCCCAAATATTGCGACCATGTCGTGACCATCTACGATACCTATGCAGAGATCGTTCCGCATGAGAATGAAAAGCTCTGCAAGCGCTTTGCCTTCGGTGTGGCAGAAAACTGGGGCAAGCATCTGTACAACTCCTATAAAGTGCTTTCCGCACTCAGCTATGCCAAGATCTCTGCCAACGGCAAGGTTCCGTCAACCGTCAGCCTCTTTGAGCTGTACGGGCTGAAAAAGGGACAGGTAGATGTCGGCAAATTCTGGGAGGGTGAAGGCGGCAAGCGAGCCTATGACGTTCAGTCCTCCATTGGTGTGCCGATCGGCAGGACTGACAGCGGCATCACCTATCTGGATCTGCACGAGAAATACGACGGCCCGCACATGCTCGTAGCAGGTACGACCGGTTCCGGTAAATCCGAGACTATCATCTCCTATCTGCTGGGTCTCTGCCTGTGCTTCCGTCCGGATGAAGTGAACCTGATGCTCGTGGATATGAAGGGCGGCGGCTTTATCAAGCGTATCGGTACGCTTCCGCATGTTGTCGGTTCTGTTACCGACGTAGACGGCGACGAGAACGGCACCGGCGCAGAATACATGCTCAAGCGCTTCCTGAATGCCCTGACCTCCGAGATCCGCAGGAGAAAGATCCTGTTCAACTCCATGCATGTGGACAGCATCAACGGCTATATCAAGGCATGCAGAGACATCGAAGGTCATATCAAGAATATCAACAACCGCCTGCGCGGTGAGAACAAGGAAGAAATGAGCGAAAAGGAGATGCAGGATCTCCGCAATCAGGCTAAGAATGATGCACTGGCGCATTTGATCCTGGTGGTGGATGAGTTTACCGAGCTCAAACGCTTCTCCACTGAAAACAACGATGTGGATTTCATCGGCGAGATCACAACGATCGCCCGTGTCGGCCGAAGCCTTGGCTTCCACATCATCCTGATCTCGCAGAATATCGAGGGTGCCATTACTGATGATATCCGTGTCAATTCCAAATCGCGTCTCTGCCTGAAGGTCGCAACACGGCAGGCTTCCAAAGAAATGATAGGAAATGACCTTGCGGCAAGTCCGACAATGCCCGGCAACGGCAGAGCCTATCTCCTTGTCGGCACCGGCTCCAAGTTCGAGTATTTCCAGTCTGCATATTCCGGCGCGACCGTAGAAGATAACATGGAAACGCCGATCGAGATCATTGAGGCGAGCAAGTCCGGTGTCTATCAGGTGTTCTACCAGTCCGAGCGTGACAATCTCGAGTACAAGAGCCGGAAGAAGGAGCTTGAAAAGCAGGGCAAGCTCGAAACTCAGCTCAATGCGATCGTGGGTGCCATCAAGACCTATTATGATGAGCACAGCAGTGAGTATCCCACACCGCATATTGTCTTCCAGAAGCCGCTGCCCAGCAGGATGGTACTCAAGGACGGTGTCATCTATGATTATCAGGACGGCAAATTTGAGCCTATGAGGGAGGTCTGATAGCGTATGAGAGCGTTGGAAATGGGAATATATGACGATCTTGACACACAGACACAGCCGGTATTGCATATCAACGTGTTTGAAAACAATGTGATCGTGTTTGGCGGACATATGAGCGGTAAGACCACGTTTCTGAAAACGCTGCTCATCCGGATGCACCAGAACATTGAGGACGGCGATGTCGAAGAGACCTACATCATTGATTTTGGCGGAAATTTAGGCGAGTACAGCAAGCTTCCGATGGTGGCTGCGTGCTTTGACAATTCCAATGAGGAAAATGTCCGCCGCATCTTCAAGACCGTGGAGAAGAAGCTCGAGACCAATATCAAGAGCCTCAAGTCCACCCAGTTCTATGAGGCATATCATGCGGCAAGCGGACAGAAGCCGGGGCATATCACACTCGTGATCGACAATATCAATGCCTTCCTCTCGGATGAACGCTATACCTCCTACCAGGAGACCTTGCTGAAATTCTGCCGTGACGGACTTTCCAAGGGTCTGAGTGTTGTCTTTTCGGCAAGTGACACAAGCAACGGGCTTTCCAAGTTCCTTTCCTCCTTCGGGTGGAAGCTGGCATTTGATCTGCCGTCCGAGGTCTATATTGATGTGTTCGGCAGAAAAATCGCCGAGCCTATGAAGAATCCGGGGCGAGGCGTTACGATCATCGGCGGCAAGCAGCGTGAGTTGCAGGCATTTCTCCCCTTTGAGAACGAAAGGGAGGAGCTGGTGGAATTTCTCAGGGGCATGGAGCACTTCTCCTGCTCCGTTGAAAAGCTCCAGGGCTTCGGTGACGAGTTGACCGAGCAGAATTTCTGCGAGTACTGTGCCGATCACAACTCGATCCCGGCTGTGGAGTCACAGGGCGATTGGATCACCGTCGGACTGGACTATTATGAGCACAAGCCCGTGATCGTGGACCTGAAGGATATGCATTCCATCGGCATTTACGGTAAGAAGAAATTCGGTAAGACGAATCTCTTACAGATCCTGCTCCACGGCATCCAGAAGAAGCATCCGGAATATCGGATCATCCTCGTGGATGACGGACGTAAGCAGCTCCTTGAATTTCATGATGCATCCAATCCCTTCTCGGTCTATATGGACAAGATCGAGCATCTGACTGATTATCTCGATCAGAACGGCTACTACGCCAAGACCGGTAATAAGACATTCCAGGAACAGGAAACGCCGACGACGGTGTTTGTGCTGCAAAGCAAGATGCTGTTTCAGAGCTCCGGTAAGAATCTGCTGAGCATCTTCTCAAAAATGACTGCTTCTGCCGAGGAAAAGGGCTACTACTTCATCTATCCGGATATCCGCAAGATCGGCAACAGCGACAGAGAAGCCGAGTCCTTCCTGAACAACAGCTTTTCGGTGGTCTTCCTGCTGGATAACATTGCGGAATTCATCTCCGATAAGGGCAGCCGTTCGGTGTTTGGCGAAATGGATGCCAAGGAGCTGAAAAATGAATATGCCCGCTGCGAGCTTGGCGACGGTTACTTCTATGATATTGAAAGCGATGATCTGAAGAAAATGAGATTCTTAAAAGCATAGAAAGAGGTGTTTTTTATGGCAGCTAATGAGAGCGGCGAATATGTAGTACTGGATACGAAAGCCTTTGATGCGTTTCTTGCTGAAAAGGACGATCTCCTCCGGCGGTATGATGACATCAACAACAGGTACGATGCGATCGTAAGTACACTGCTGGATAATTGGGTCGGACAGGGCGCAATGGCGTTCTATTCGGATGCCAAGAATGTCAAGGCAAATATCTCCGGAATTTATGACATCCTGAAAATTATGTGCGATACCCTGACGGATTGCCGTCAGGTCTTTGATGAGTGTGACCGGTCTTTAGGAGATTTTAACAGGAATCCGGAAAGCAGCTCATGATGGAGGCTTAGTAATGGACGATTTGGTATTTAAAAACATCCCGGACGAGGGCTTCGGATCGCAAGGAGGCGGTATGGATCGGGTGTCCAATCCGTCGCTTTCCAGAACCGGCTCGGTGTTCAATCCGCCTCAGTCTGAGATGTCTTCTCCGGAATTCAGCGGGAGCCCGCCAAGACCCGCAGGTGCGCCCGCTCCGGATGAGTATTCCAGATTGTCAAATCCAACGCCATCCCGTCGTGGCAGCAACGGAGCACCGCCGCCGATGCCGCAGCCGACACCGATGCCGCAGCCGACACCGATGCCACAGCCGACACCGATGCCGCAGCCGACACCGATGCCGCAGCCGGCTCCTATGCCGCCTGGAATGAATGACCGTGCGTCCAATCCCACACCGACCAGACGCGGCAGAGGGCCTGTATCGCCGTTTGAGACAGACATTCCGGTCGTTCAGGCTTCCGGGCCGGTCGTGGTACCGTTCAACGGCGACAACGACAGCCGCTTGTCAAATCCGTCGCCTACAAGACGGCGTGGACAGCAGGGAGCTCCCCCGATCCCGCAGGTTTCACAGGTACAACAGGGCTATCCCGTACAGATCGAGGGGCTGGACAGAGTATCCAACCCTACCCCTACCAGACGCGGAAGAGGTGCTGCGCAACAGCCCATGCCACAACAACCCATGCCGCAGCAGCCAATCGTGCAGCCGGTAACAGGAAACTGGATTCAAGGGGCAGACAGAGCCTCCAATCCGACACCGACCAGACGCGGCGGCGGAATGCCGATGCCGTCTCTGGCTGCAGGCTGCCAGCAAATGGGATACAGTGAACCGCAACAACCCTATACAGACCCAGGCTATCAGCAGCCGGGATACGGTCAGCCGCAGCAGCCCTACACAGGCACAGGCTACCAACCGGGATACGCTCAGCCGCAGCAGCCCTACACAGGCACTGGCTACCAGCCGGGATACGGTCAGCCACAGCAACCCTATACAGATGCAGGCTATCAGCAGCCGGGATACAGTCAGCCGCAGCAACCCTACACAGGTGCAGGCTATCAGCAGCCGGGATACAGTCAGCCGCAGCCGGACTATGCAGGTTCAGGCTACCAGCAGCCGGGATACATTGAACAGCAGCCGCCCTATACGGGCGCCGATGATCTGGTGCCGGAATTTGATGATCCGCTGCAGGAACCTGAACGCCTCATGCCCGAGTTCTGTGGTGAGAACGTGGATCGCGGCTCGAATCCTACACCAAGCAGGCATGGTGTTGCACCTCCGCCGGTTCCGCCGCGGCAGCAGTCGCCCGTTTCCAATCAGGATTCGAGTATTGATTCGATTGGAGTTCCAAACGGAACAGGTGCACAGCAGGCTCCTTCGCTGAGCTTCGGCAGTGTGGAGGATCCCTACGGCGTAGGCGGCAGAACAGATCAAGCGGGAACGATCTCCCCGATGGGACGTTCGTCATTTGAAATGAAGCTCCCGCCGGCGGATGGGGAAGCGGAAAAGGATAACAGAACCTCTTCACATCATTGAGTAAGGAAGGTAATATGAGCGTACTATGTTCAGGCTATTCCCGGCAATGTGCGAACCAGCTCCATGTGAATCAGGACAAATTCGGCGCACTCCGGGTATTGGATGCGAATGGGAATGAAGTGACAGTCGCACTGGTGGCGGATGGCGTTTCCCTTGGCTATCAGGGAAAATTCGCCAGCTACAACACAGTGCTGTGGCTGCTTGAATGGGGAAAGTTCTATTTCCCGGAGCACAGCTTCGATATGCAAAGCATTGCGAAGGAAATTCAGGATCAGATGGTACAGTATAATCATTTTCTGAATGATTATTCTGATATGCATTCTGATAAGGATACATGCTGTACTGTCTGCGGCATTGTGACGGACGGCAATCAGCTTCTTGTCTTCAATGCCGGAGACAGCCGCCTGTATGAGATGGCTGCGAACGGTCAGTACCGCTGCATGACACAAGATGACAAGGCAGAGGACGGCTACAGCATCGCAATGCATATCGGCGGAAAGAATGATGAGGAAATACGGATCTCTTTCTCGGCAGATACATTCCATGCGGACAGCCTGTATGTGCTGTGTTCGGATGGTTTTTACAAGCGCTGCGATTTTCAGGGACTTGCAGAACGGGTCTTCCCCTGCAATACCCGTCAGGAGATCGTCAGCACATTGGATGCTGTTGTGGAGGAACTCGTGAATGCAGGAGAGAACGACGACATCACTGCATTGGTGATCGCGGGAAGTGATGCAAATGGATAAGAAAAGCAATATCAATGGTGTGATCTATGATACCATTGAAGAATACACGATCAATAAATTCATAGCTGTCGGCGGCGAAAGTATTGTGTTTAAGGGCGAAAAGAAAAGCGTTGGCCGCACCTATGCACTGAAATTCCGAGACATGGACAGATGGGGAGAGTTCTTCACCTATGAGCTGAAGACACTCAGCCGGCTGGAGCAATGCAGTACCAGCAAGCTTGCCGGTGTCATTCCCATTATCCCGGGTCAGCTCCTCCAGGAACTGTACCGGATGATCCCGGAATCCAAGAAGCAGCAGTGCATCAACCTTACCTCTCCTTATGCACAGTATTTTTGTATTGTTGAGGACTATATCCCGGGCTGTGACCTGAATGAATACTGCAACGGCGATGAGACCAAAGGCATACAGGGGCATACACCGATGATGGATGCGCCCTATGAGCAGGTCGTGAATTTTCAGAGAAAGCTGCTGCAATGGACCATGCAGTTCTGTGAGATCATGTCTCACGTTACAGAGGAACACCGCTTCCTGCACCTCGATATCAAGCCGGAAAATATCATGATCACGACGGAAACGGAATCCATCACGGTCATCGACTTCGGTAAGTCGATGGAGATCATGGGTCGTGATACCGGTGTGAATCTGAATCAGGAATTCGGTGACAATATCGGCGTCTACGGAACAAATGGATTTGCAGCGCCGGAATGCTGCGATTCGGTGGAGATGCGCAACCAGCTCGCGCTGCCTGCGACCGGTGTGGTCGATATACGAAGCGACATCTTCTCCTTTGGCGCAACATTGTGGGACTGCATCAATCCACAGCCCAGCCTGCGGATCAAACCCACCGAGGCAGGCTATTTCAGGCGGGATCTGTTCAATACACCCAACGGCTACATTCCTGAACTGGAAGAGCTGATCATCAAGTGTACGGAAAAGGATCCCGACAAGCGCTACCAGACCTATGATGAACTGAAAAAAGCAGCACTGTATGCCGAGACAAAGCTGCTCGAACGCGACAAGCCGCGGAAAACATTGCTTGCACTCAGCATCATTGCAGGGCTTTTGGGTGTGCTTCTGCTCTTCACGCTTGTGATCAATCTGCGCCGGCAAAGCCTGACCTATGATATTGCCCTGAACAATTTCAATAACATGGCAGCGGAGTACACCGAGCACAGCCTTGCAGAATACAAGGAAACGTCAGTGGCGCTGATCAAGGCGGATCCCGGAAAAGCCGAGTCCTATCGAGCAGTGCTCCAGGTATCGTACCAGAACGGCTCGAGCGTCAGCAAATCAGAGCTCGAGGAGGTACTGTTCAAGTGTCTTGATTATACAGAGGATCCGGAGATCATGAAGATGTATGTCAACACTGTCATGCAGCATGTCAAGAGTGTTGACGACAAGACGGCAGTCAATGCCAAAACGATCGCAGAATCGTTCTCCATCAAAGCATCCCTTTCGAGAATTGATTGCGACGGTATGAAGCTTTCCAACGCGATCGCCAATTACCGGAGCGATCCGGTGCGTTCCTACGACGTGGTGGAATCCTACAGAAATTCCGCAGAATACCATGACGCTGTTGAATACCTCGATAAAATGCTGATGAGTGACACCAATATCAAGAAGAAGATCGCTGCGGCAAAGGGCATTGATCCGGACGACCTCCAGAGTCCCTTACCGGCACCGTAAGAGAAGGAGGCGGCTTCGTTGGATAATTTTATACTGAATAATGATACGTGGCTCAGATACCTTCCGATCATCATGTACGGCATTGTGATCGTGCTTGCCGCTCTGATGGTAGCGATCGGATTCCTGATCTATAAGCGGTACAAAAACCAGAATCTGAAGTCACACAACAGAAAATCCCCTTTTGCGATGGCGTATGCAGAATGCTTCGCTCCGCATGCCTCCAGTTCTGCTCCGCTCAAGCGGAATCCTCCGCCGCAGCCGGATGCAAGGTATACCCGTGTACAGCAGCCGGCTACGCCGATCCCGGACAGACCGCAGTTGGGAAACGAGCAGAACGTGATTGAGATGTATTTTGATTTTGAGGATGAATATAAGATATGAAACAAAAGATCCGGATGGCAAATAACTGGTCGATCGCGTGTTTCTTTCTGTCATC
The DNA here is from genome assembly GCA_024684395.1 of Oscillospiraceae bacterium. Taxonomy (GTDB): domain Bacteria; phylum Bacillota; class Clostridia; order Oscillospirales; family Ruminococcaceae; genus UBA3855. The sequence continues at coordinate 37,633 of JAIKWY010000111.1, read as the reverse complement.
TGCCAGTCTGCTTGGAATACCGTTCCTGAATCTGGGAGAGGACGAAACGCTACCGCTGGGGGCTTATGTCATTTCCGTGCTGTTCTGGAGCGGACTGCTGTTGGGGATCCTGTTGCAGATCGTAACAGCCGTCATGCAGAAAAAGAGCGGCGGAAAGAAAAAGAAGACACATCGGGAACGACGCATGCTGATTCCCATAGCGGTTTTCATGATCGTGTTTGTCTTGTTACTTTGCTTCTTGAAAAGCAGCCTGCTGTGCTTGGTGATCGATCTTGCACTCCTGCTTTTTTCAATTGAAATATATTTTTATCTGAAACGGAGGAATTATGAATGAAAAAGAGATTGTTAAGCTTCATTCTTGCTTTCAGCATGGTATTCAGCAACAGCTCTGGGTTCTATGCGGTAACTGCAGCGGATGGACAGGAGGAAACGGCTCCGGGCATGTCTGTCACTGATGAGGTAGATCCGGGGGATGGCACGCAGCCGGAAGGTCAGGATACCCCATCGGAAAAGCCATCGGAGGAACCGTCAGAGGATATTTCCCCGACTGAGCCGCAGGCTCCGCAAGCCATAAAGGTGGAGATCGGTCTTACATTTGCAGAAAAACCTGTGTACTACGGTCAGCAGAATCTCTACTGGAAGGATGGCACTGTTGTATCTGATTACCTTGATGTCCTAAACAGCGTATGGTTAGGTGATGAGCTCAGTAAGGAGATTGCCCAAGAGATCAAGGTGACCGGCGACGGTACGCATTTCAGCTTTACTGCCGGGAAGACTGAATTTGAGCACGATGGCAAGAAATACGCAGTGACCTATTTTCTTCCGGAGGATGGGATCACGCTGTCAGCGTATACAGTGGATGAATCTGTATATAAAATAGAAGGAAATAAGGTTCGGATCAACGATGATCAGCAATATGCCTTCTGCATCAGCAGTACTGCGGACTCGTTTGACCCGAAGCAAAAAGAGATCGAACTGAATAAGCTGACAGACCACACATTCTATCTCCAGAATATCCAGGACTATAAAGATGACAATCTGGCTATCGCCGAGTGCTATGCGTATAGCATCAACTATTTCGGTGATTCGGTCAAGGTATCCAATATTGATTTCCAGAATAGCAAGGTGACTAACCAGAATGTCACCCTGCAAATGATCGCCAGCATTGATACAAAGGACAATGTCGTAATGCGTCTGTATTATGGCGATGCAGGAGACTATGTGGATCTTGTGGATCCTGAGGCAGACAGTAAAAAACAAGATGCTGCCGGAAGATATCATTTTACCTTCCAGAAAGAGATCGCACTGGAAGATGGGCAGGCGATCAAGTTCGAGAAGCTTCACGCGGAGCTGCTGGTCAAGGGCAAGGTCGTATCCTCCAAGGACGAACTGAAATTCAAGGACAGCAAAGACAGAGAATCCGGCGACCTGATCGTGGACAAGATAGCTCCTGTGATCGAGAATATGTACAGCCCCCAAAATGAGAACAAAGTCTATATCAAAGTCCATGATAATGAGAGCGGTTTGCTGATACAACAAAATGGTGTAGCAGTTTTTAGCCACAAAGTAGAAAATTTTGAATCTGATTTTAGAACTGATGAACATTATAAAAAGGCAGAAGATGAATATTACGTAGACTTTAAAAGCTTAGATATCAAAAATGGTGCCTATGATGTGACCGTAATATTTACGGACAGAGCCGGAAATACGGTCACGAAGCATCTAAAAGATGATTTTGGCGAAGAATTGATTTATGACGGTGAACCGCCAAAGGTCAGCACAGAGGATGTGGAGATCCATCTTGGTACAAAGGACAGTAAAGGCGGATTCTCTTTCAACGAAACACCGGTAAAATCTATAGCTGCGTATAAATATGGTGTTTTTGCCAAGAAGCCTATCCGGATCGACATCAAGGTAACGGACGATGACAAGGTACAAACCGTTCAGTTCTTGAGCGATAACTATAAAACCGAATTCAAGCAGAAGGTAGTCAATAAAACTGTGGAAGAAACAGATGCAGACGGCAATGTTAAAACGAAAACTGTATCAACCACAGTGGAATCCTGGTATTCTGTTGAACTGGATTCAGGAACCTACAGGAATGTTCGTATCGAAGCCTATGATACGAAAAAAGATCGTTGTACAACCAAGACGCTTGCTGAGCTTCTCCAGTCCTATTACTCCGAAGGCACCAACATCGGAGAGTGCGAATCGTTCCTCTGCATCGAATCCACAAGCGCTTCGGCAACTGTTGAAGTACCTCAGAAGTCGGAAAACACCACGCAGGAGGATGTCTGGTACGGCATTGATGCACGCGACAAGGACGTTAACGGCAAGAAGAACGGCTTCACCGTTAAACTAAAGGATGACGGCAGCGGTATTGCTTCCGTAGAGATTCTTGACAATGGCAAGGCAATTACCGGCGGCGATCTTTCTCTCCGGAAGGGGCAGCAGCAGCCCGAGTCCATCACAAGCACCTCACAGAGCTTCACCGGCGGATCCGAGCGACTGACAGAGCTCATCTACAGCATCCCGCTCAGCGTATTTGCAGACGGCAAGCATAACCTGATCGTCAAGGTGACCGACAATGCCGGCAATGTCAATACCTATACAGAGGACAGCGTCCTTTGCTATGACATTAAGGTGGGGCAGTCCGAGGCAAAATCCGGCTACACGTTCTATACCGACTACACCAGACCGAATGGTACGGTTGATTTCGTTACAAACAGCAACAATCCAAAGGTCACCATTGCCGGTCAGCCTTGGTTCAACGGCTGTGAGACTGATGGCTCAACCAGCAGCGTAGGTTTCCAGGCAGCCTTCAAGGCGGATGCTGACGGCACACTTGAGCAGAATCCGTGGAGAGTGGAGTATACGATCAGCAATGCCGATGGACCGCAAACAAATGATCACATCTCAAAGTCTGATACGGCTCCGATGATCGATGAAGACGGCAATGCAGTCGCCGTTTCCTTCAACGACAACTATGTGACTGTTCCGGAATACAAGGAGCACAAGCTGACCGTCGTGGTGATCTTCGTTGACCTTGCAGGCAATAAAAGCGAACCGGTCACGCTGGAATACTTCAAGGATCTCAAATTCCCTGAGATCAGAAACGTCAGTGTAGGCAAGACCGAGGATGCCGCCGACAAGATCGTCCGCATCCTGACATTCGGCATCTATTCCAATTTCAAGATCAAGTACACCGTTGAAGCAAGCGATGCGCAGTCCGACAGCGGTCTCTCCGATACATCCGCATGCATTTCCTTCGGCAGCACCTACTACACGATGGACCGCGAAAAGGATGAGAACGGCATCTGTACATACGCCAAGGTGCTCGATGCCGGCAACGAGAATGTACTTTCCGGGACTGTGACTGTTACCATCTGTGATCAATACGGACTGAAACGGTCGTCAGATACACACTATACCGATGAGTTTGAAGTCATCAGAGGCACACCGGGTACCAGCGGCATGGACAGCACGGACAGAAAGCAGTTCAAGTTCATGATCGAGAAGAACCCGCCGACAGTGAATTTTGCAAAACTCGAAAGTGACGGCGTTGCAAGATCGGACGGTCAGCTCTGGTTCAAGGATGACCATGACATCAACTTTACCATCAGCGATGACGGCGATGACAATTCCGGCATCAGCTCCGTCAAAGTCTATGTCAACGATTCTAAGGAGCCTTTTGTCGAGGACGCAAAAGGAAATATGTTCCTTACGGAAGAGGAAACAAACAAGATCCAAAAGCCGGAGGCTGTCTTCAGAACTGTTAACTACGTTCTGAGCACGGACAATCTGATCGCCACCCACGGTTCGCAGGACGGCCGCTACGTCATCCGCGTTGTCGCAGAGGATTATGCAGGCAACCAGGGCACTGCGGAGCTGGAGTATCACATCGACAAGATCCCGCCGCATGTGGATCAGTTCAGCTTCTCCATCAAGTCCGCAGACAACTACGGCAATACCGACGAGTATCCGGATGAAAAGAAATTCATTGAGTATCTGGAATATGGTTATTACTTCCACGAAGCCTTCACAGCGACCGTACATGTGAGCGATGATGCACCGTCCTCCGGTCTGCACCAGATCAAGTACCGCCTGGTCTCCTACCAGAACGGTGAAAAGACCGGTGAGTCCGAGAATACCGCAGCGATCGACGGCGACGGCAATGCTTCCTTTGATATTCCAAAGGATTTCAAGGGTCAGATCTACGTCAAGGCATCCGACAATGTCGGCAACGAATCTGATGAGCAGACACCTCGAGCATTTGTTGTGGATACCGCAGATCTGCATGGATCGGAAACCCATATCGAGGTATTCGGTCTTGACAATGCAGGCTATAAGGATTCGGACGGTCATCCGCTCTATGACAGGGATGTCAAGCTGACAGTCAAGATCATTGACAAGCAGTCCGGTATCCGCGAGATCAAGTACAAGATGGAATCCGAGCTGGAAAATCAGGATGAGAAAACGATCACAATCGGAAATACCGGCAATGAAGTAGGCAAGGATCTTGGCGACGGCTGGAAGGTCACCGCAATGGATGCCAACCTCGTCACCGAGGTGGCGCGTGATTACGGTTTCAACTCCGATAACAACGGCATCATGCTCTCACTCAAAATGACTGACCGCGCAAACAACAGCTCCGAAAAGAGTACGGATGCCTTCTCAATCGACAAGACCGCACCGGTCATTGATGTTGCATTCAGCGCAACGCCTGGCAACGGCACCTATTACCGTGAGGCGCGTACAGCGATTGTCACAGTGACCGAGCGCAACTTTGATGCACAGCGGATCGAAGCAGAGATTACGAATATGTACGGCTCTGTTCCGTCGCTGACCTTCAAGGATAATTCCAAAACAGAGCATGTTGCAGAGCTGACCTTCCTCGAGGGCGAGTACACATTCAGCATCTCTGGTAGCGACCTTTGCAACCATGCAGCGACTGTGAATTATTCCGGCGGCAATGAGAAAGCATTCATCGTCGATCTGACCAACCCGGTCGAAACGGATAACTTCGACCAGTTCATCAATCAGAGAGAAAACAGCTTCAATGTCAACAAGGAAATGACATTCACCATTACAGAACACAACTTTATCCCGGAGGGTGTCAATATTCACGTCGTCCGCGTTCCTGCCGGTCAGGAATTCACCACCGGCTCGAAGGAGGACTGTACCGCACAGTATATATCCAAGGATATGTGGAAAGACACCGGTGACACCCACACGCTCAGCTTCACCTTTGCAGAGGACTATGTATATCAGGTTTCGATCAGCACTGTGGATGCTTCCGGCAGATCGCTTGCGCAGAAGACTTCTCCGGTATTTGAGATCGACAAGACAGCGCCTGTCCTGAAGACTCCCAACGATCTGGAAAAGATCGTCTATACCAGCAAGGACACCGCCACATCGGCAAAGCCGATCGTATTTGAGGACAAGAATCTGGCGGGTGTGAAGTACACGGTCGTATCGTATCGGATGAAGAGAGACGAAGACAAGAACGGCTATGACATGGACATTACCTCCAAGGAATTCAATATCGACACAGATTCCGTTGTCATCGGCAATGAGTTCTTCAACCAGGATGGCATCTACGAAGTAAAGTGTACCGCCCTCGATACGGCAGGCAACGCCAGCAAGCAGTCCACACATACGTTTATCATCCAGAGAGATACCGATTTCCTCGTTTACATTCCGGAGAGCAGCAAGGAAAACCAGACCGGTCTGTATGAGTTCAACGAAAAGGGTATCCGCTCCGCAGAGTTCAAGGATATCCGCATCATCGCTTATCTTGCCAAGGATAAGGGTTTTGAGGTACAGGTCGATGGTACGACAGTGACCGAGCCGGACATCGAGGTCGAACTGGATGACAGAAGAATCAATCAGGTCGATATGTATGATGTGACACTGAAGAATAGCTTTGTTTCCAACAACTACGGCAGCGAGGAAATTGACACTGACCTGACGCTCAATGCAGTTGCAACAGGCGGCAGCAAGGATCAGATCATCACGCTCGGACACATCTACATTGACAATGTAAAGCCCGCAGGTGAGTACGAGAGTGCACTGACGAATCTTGGCTTCTTTGACGGATTCTATGGGATGGAGAGCCGTGTTGCAAAGCTCGAGGGCGTATCCACGGATATTGATGTCAATAATTGCGAGATCATTCTGAACAATGAGACGCTGAGAAGTGATAACGGCGGATTTACCTATGATGAGGCCGCACATACGATCACGTTCGTGCTAAAGAAGGGCTACAACGAGATCAGACCCACACTGGTGGACATGGCAGGCAATGTCAACACACTGGATGTGGTGAAGAATGTCTATGTCGGCGGCGTATTTGCGAGATGGTGGTTCCTGTTCGTTCTGGGCGGCCTGATCGTGGCAGCGATACCAACTGTTCTGATCATTCTGGCAGTCCGCAGAAAAAAGTACGGCTTCTGATCCTCTGATCAATAACGCAATAAAGCCATGAAAAACGAGATCTGTCTCCATTCTGGAGGCAGATCTTGGCTTTTTATAGTATACAGGTAAAGCTTCCCCTCCCGTCGCCGGATGGCAGCGGAGGGGGTTGTTTTATCGGATCATGCTTTTATTACCGGAACAATCGTAAGCATCAACCAAGCCGAGCTTTTTACAGCAGAATGAAAAAGCAGTAAAATAGTGCCGAAGGGAAAATACCTGGAAGGAACTGGGAATATGGCGACTATCAAAGAAGTGAAGAAGGAACTGCGTCACCGTGAGTGGGCAAAAGAGATTGCAGAATGCCAGAGCAGCGGTATGAGGATCAAAGAATGGTGTCAGATGAAAGGCATAAACAGCAATATTTACTACAGAAGACTTCGTGTAGTGCGAACAGCTCTGCTTGAACAAACGGCAATAAGATGCCGCAGATCGTTCCGGTGAGTGCATCGGCGGCATTACAGCGGTCAGAAACGATTCATTCGTCAACAGTCCTGACGAATGAAAGGTCATGATCCAGAAAAATGGCATCGAGATCGAGCTGCCGCAGGATGTATCAGAATCTATGCTTCTGACAGTGCTGCGAGGGCTGCTGGAATGCTGAAAAACCTGAGAGCTGATCATATCTACATTGTCTGTGGACATACAGATATGCGCAAATCTATCGATGGGCTGGCAGCAATTGTCCAGCAGCAATTCAAGCTGGATATGTTTTCGGACAGCACATTTCTGTTCTGTGGTCGGCGCAGAGATCGGATGAAGGTGCTGCTGTGGGAGGGGGATGGATTTCTGCTGCTGTATAAGCGCCTGGAAGGCGGAAAATTCGACTGACCCAGAAATGAGCAGAAGGTTCGTGACCTCACACATGAGCAATGTATCTGGCTCACACAAGGACTGTCGATCGATCAGCCTAAGGCGATCAAAAAAATCGAAGGCGGTGTGGATATCTGCTGAAGTTTCCACCCCACCTGCCAAAAATGTGGACAGTAATTCTACGATTCCGATGCGCTCTTTTTCTTGAAAAATCCTTTGCTTTGTGGTAGCAATGTAGTAGCACAAGTCACTGGTTTTTCAGTAAAATGAGCGTTTTATTATGACCTATGAGGAACTGAAAAAAGCATATGAAATGGCGATGAAGAAGTGCTCTGATCTTGAGTCTGAAAAAGCAGAATTGGAATCTAAAAATGCTGAACAAGAAAGGCAGCTTTCCGATCTGAAACGAGAGAGTGAAGACAAGGATCTCCGTATTGAGCATCAGCAGAAAAAGAACGAACACATGAAAAACCGAGCCCTGACTTCTGTTGCGAAGTCAGGGCTCGATGTATGCAGAGACTGGATGAATGCATGTATCATCCTCTCTGCGCTGTCCTCAGATCCGTCATGCTTTTCAGACCGATGGCAAGGGTGGAGGCGTTGTGCAGCAGTGCCGAGGTCGCCGGCGGCAGGAGACCGAACGCACCGAGCAGGATCAGTCCGAGGTTGAAGCCGATGATCGTGCGGTAGTTCCAGTGGATGCGCTGCATGAGAGCATCGCTCAGATTTTTGAGCCGCAGCAGTGCATAAAGATCGTTGGCAGAGATCGTAATGTCCGCAATTTCACGGGCGATCGCTGCGCCTGTACTGATGGCGATCCCGGCGTCCGCCTCGCTGAGCGCCGGGGAATCGTTCACGCCGTCACCGATCATGATGACACGCCTTCCGGCTTCATGCTCGGTGCGGATGAAAGCTGCCTTGTCCTCCGGGAGCACCTCTGAGAAATACGCATCGACGCCCACTTTCTCTGCAACGGCTTTTGCGGTTCGCTCGTTGTCGCCGGTCATCATGACTATGTTCGACAGCCCTGCTTCATGCAGCAGCCGGATGACCTCAGGAGCTTCGTCTCGCAGCGGATCTTCGATGCAGATGACGGCTGCGATCTCACCGCCGATGGCGAGGTACAAGTGCGAGTACTCCTTCGGCAGATGGCGGAAAATGTGCTCATCCGGGATCTTGCACTGTTCATCCTCGACCACAAAATGATAGCTGCCGATCACGACCCGCTCGCCGTCCACCATGCTCGAAATGCCGTGTGCGACCACATATTCCACCTTGGAATGGCGCTCTTCATGGAGCAGGCCACGCTCGGCGGCGGCTGCCACGACCGCATTGGCGATGGAATGCGGGTAATGCTCTTCGAGACATGCCGCAAGCCGCAGCATCTCCGCCTCGTCACGTCCGCCGAACGGGATGACCTGCGCCACATGCGGCTGCGAATGCGTGAGCGTTCCGGTCTTGTCAAAGACGACCGTGTCTGCCTCGGCTACCGCTTCGAGGAACTTGCCGCCCTTGACGGTGATCCCGTCGCCGCTGCACTGGCGCATAGCGGACAGCACGGAGATCGGCATAGCAAGCTTCAGAGCGCAGGAGAAATCGACCATCAGAATGGACACCGCCTTGGTCGCATTCCCGGTGAGGAGCCATGTCAGCAGCGTTCCGCCAAGGCTCCACGGCACGAGCTTGTCTGCAAGATGGGCAGCTTTGCTCTCCGCTGCGGATTTCATCTGCTCAGACTCCTCGATCATCTTCACGATGCGGTCATACCTGCCGGAGCCTTGCAGATTTTCCACGCAGACCGTGCATTCGCCGTCTTCTACGACCGTTCCGGCGTAGACATAGGCACCCTCAGACTTGTGGACCGGGACGGATTCACCGGTCATGCTGCTCTGGTTTACCATCGCATCCCCGGCGATGACGATGCCGTCCAGCGGGATCATCGAGCCGGTGCGGACGATCACACGGTCGCCCTTCTGGATCTGTGAAACAGGAACGAGCACCTCCGTACCGTCCTCCGTCTGCATCCAGACCTGTTCTACGCCGAGCGACATGGTGCGGGCAAGGTCATCCACGGACTTCTTATGCGTCCATTCATCGAGAATATCGCCGATGTGCAGGAGGAACATCACGCTTCCCGCCGTCTGGAGATCGCCACGCAGCATGGATACGGTGATGGCGGCAGCATCGAGGACGGCAACTTCGAGTCTGCCTTTCAGAAGGCAGCGAAGCCCTTTCAGGATGTACGGAACCGCCTTGATGACGGACAGCACCCGGCGCAGAGGGAGCGGCAGCAGGAACTTGTGCAGCACCCGGCGGATGACCGCAGTCACGAGCTTTTCCTCGTAGGCACGGTTCAGCGCCCTGCCGGTCTGCTCCGGCACCAGAGCGGCAGTTCTGTCATTGTACGAAAACGCCCGGAGCGCTGCGATGACTGATTTTCTCGGACATGTATAATGCACTATCACATCACAGGTGCGGTCGAATACCGTGACCTTGGTGACGCCGCTGACGGCGGAGAGGGCATATTCTGCCATATCTGCCTGACGGAGCGTCATGCGTTTCTGGCAGAAATGCACCCGGATGCGGTCCTTTGTTTCATGCAGGATCTGACATTTCATCGTATCACCTCATAGAGAAACAGACCGCCGCAGCGGTCTGTTTGGGTTATTCCTCTGTTGTTTCATCATCCGCTGCATCTTCCGATGCATCCTCGATCACGGCATCCTCATCCGCATCACGTCTGGCGTTGATCTCCTTCGCCTCGGCAAAGATGTCTCCGCAGTTTTCACGCACGCTTGTAACAGTCTCCATCACGCTATCCTTGGCACGGAGCGCTGCTGCCGTGACGTTGGCATAGCACTTCTTGGCGTCCTTACTGCTCAGGATCTTGATACCCGCCGTACCGAACAGCACACCGCCTGCAAACAGGCCGATCTTGACCCACGGTAAATTGATCATAGAAACACCTCGTTTCAAGTCAGAGCTTCGCTCTGCTTTTCTAAATAGTATAGCACAAAACGATCCGTTTTTCTACTCCGTACAGTTCCGACAGATCCCGCCGGATTACGACGCTTTCTGTGCTCTATCCGCATGAATGCTCCAAATGGTCGGAGGCACGGCAGGCGCTCGGCGTCATCCCCATTATCTCAGTGAATGCCCGTGCAAATTTGCTGGGGTTGTCATAGCCGAGCTCACAGGCAATGTCGATCACACGGCGGTCGGTCTTTCGGAGCAGATCAGCGGCAAGGTGCATCTTCTGGGTGCGCAGGAAGCGGTAGACCGGCATCCCGTACACCCGGGCGAAAAGATCCTTGAACCGGGTCTGTGAGACATCGGCGAATGCAGCAAGCGAACGGACGGTGAAATGCTCCTGGGGTTGTGATAACGCAAATTCCGCAGCGCTTACAGCGATGTGAAATTCCTGCTCCGTGCAGAGAGGCGGCGTGATCTGTTCTGCCGTTTCCAACACGAGCAGCATCTCCATGCATTTGAGCCGTCGGCTGCTTTCGTCCTGTATCATCGTCTGCATGATCTCTGTCAGTCGCTCCGATGTAAGGACGACAAAGCCATTGTCAGCCGTCAGTCGTTGCAGGGAATCCGCTGCATCGCCGCAGAATGCTTCTATGAGCGAGGGGGCAAGACGCCGGATGTCTACAAGCAGTGTACAGCCCTGCTCCCGTCCGGTCAGGTGCGTGGGCGGTGCTGTCTGCATACTGCTCCGATATAGTATCAGCTGCTCCGGTGCAAGAGCGATGCAATCTCCCCGGAGATGATACATGCGCCGCCCCGCCGTGCAGAAGCCGATCCCGAAAAGTCCGGACTCTGTAGGAGGAACGTCTTCCCACGTCTGAAATACAATGCCCGGCAGCAGTTCTGGCGCTCTCACTTGACGACCTCCCACAGTTCGCCCATGTTCAGTTCGGCATTCTGCGGCATACAGCTCTTGCAGGCACCGCCGGAGCAGCTTTTGCAGGTGCCGCAGGAATTGTACACACGCCGGATGGCACCGATATGCTCTAAAAATTCGAGTTGACGGCGGACATCGGCTTCGGTCGTCTGTAATTCTGCGGCAAGCTGTTCGATCGTCCGGGTATTGCCGTCCTGTAATAAGCGCAATAACTCGTCCATTTCGATCACCAGATCAGCAGCCCGATGTGATAGGCGATGCAGGCGAGAATGAGCGCCGTGACGGTGTAGTAGGCGGCGATTTTCGCTGTCCACTTCACAGAGTGGATCTCCTGATAGGTCGCCGCAAGTGCTACGATGCAGGGCAGATTGAACGTGATGGCAAAGATGAACGCCAGTGCCTCGGGACGGGAAACATTCGCCAGCAAGATCTGGTTGATATTCTCGATGGCAGCGCCGTTGGCAGTGATGTCATAGAGCGAACCGCCGGTGCTGTACAGGGCACCGATGACGCCGACGGCACCCTCCTTGCCGAACGAGGAGGCGATGAACGCCACAAAGCGCTGCCACGGCATACCAAAGAGCTTCGTAAACGGCTCGATGGCGACACCGATCTTGTAGAGGAAGCTGCTTTCCACACCGGAGGTGGAGTAGCTGAGCAGCCAGAACACCACGCTTACAAGGAGCACGACCTTGAGCACACGGAAGAAGGTGTCCTTCGTTCTGCCGAAGACATAGCGCAGGAGTGCGCCCCACTTCGGCTTGTGATAGGGCGGGAGCTCCATGATCATGCCGCAGCGATCTTCCTGCTTGACAAGCCCCTGGCTGAAGATCTTGGCGGTGATCCACATATGCAGTAGCATTGTCAGTAAAATCGCCACGATGATGACCGGTGCCCATGCGCCGAAGAATACGGTCGAGAGCATCGGGATGATCGCCCACGCAGCGCCGCAAGGAACTGCCCACGCAAGAGCGATGGTCAGCACTTTCTGACCCCAGTTGTCGATGACTCTGGCACCTGCTGCGCCACCCATCGTGCAGCCGAAGCTCACAAGGAACGGCATCACGGACTTGCCCTGCAAGCCGAGCTTGCCCATCGTATTGTCAAATACATAGGAGATACGTGCCATGATGCCGATTTCTTCCAGCAGGCCAAACACCAGCGTCACGCCGAACACGAAGCCGAGCATATTGATGACATAATAGATCGACTGGATGCCGACATCGCAGATGAGACCGCTCACAATATCCGGGCAGTGGATCGCCGTCAGCCCGGCTCTTGCAGGCTCTTTCAGCATCGCCCACGCTGCGCCGATGCCCATGATCGGGAGCGCCGGGATGAAGGATGCCAGCAGTCCGAACAAAACTGTCAGTACGACCGCCGGCTTGCCCCAGAATTTATGGGTATAGATGCGGTCGAGTTTCCCGAGGGTCGCCTTGGTTTTCGTTTCGGTCACAGCGCCGTCTAAAATCCCATCGATCCATGCGAATTTGCAGCCGCCAGTGCCGATGGCTCCCTGCGACTGCTTCACGAGCGTTTCCATCGTCCGGATGGCATCGCCGGAGAGCGTATTGCGCAGCTTTGCCGTCACGACCTTGTCCTGCTCCATCGCCTTGACCGTCAGCCACATGGGCGTGAAGCCGACGAGATCGGTGTCAGACAGCTCAGCACAGAGCTCGGAATAGCCGTCGAGCTTCTCATATTCCTGCTCGAGCGCCTTTACATTGAGCTGCGATTTTTCACGGATGGCACGTTCCATCGTCTGGTAGAAGGTCTCATATGCCTTGGTGTCGGTCGCCGAAAACAGCATGACCGGGATGCCGAGCTTCTCCTCGATGACCTTCGGATCAATGCGCTTGCCCTGCTCCTTGGCGACATCCGCCATGTTCAGGATGAGGAAGCACGGCACGGAGATGCCGGCGTAATCCGCCAGCATGAAAAGGCTGCGTTCAAGCTGCGAGCTGTCTGCTAAGATGCAGACCACATCCGCCTTGCCGGAGGAGATGAAATCCCGCGTGATGACCTCCTCGTCAGAGTTGGCGGACATGCTGTAGGAGCCAGGCAGGTCAGCGACCTCGTAGTCCTGCCCCTGCCAGGAGAAGGAGCCTTCCTTCTTCTCGACGGTCTTGCCCGGCCAGTTGCCCACATGCTGCCGCAGACCGGTCAGGGCGTTGAACAGCGTGGATTTGCCGGAGTTCGGCTGCCCGAGCAGTGCGATCGTTGCGGTGCTCATGCTCTCACCTCCGTGACCTGGATGCCCTTGCATTCCTTGCGGTTGACAGCGATCATCGTATCACGGGAATAGAGCAGCACAGGGCGGCTCTTGTCATTCTTGATGATGCTGATGCGGCATCCCGGGGTCAGTCCGATCGAGGTGATGCGGCTGATGAACCGAACATCGCCCTCGATCGCGGTGATCACGGCATCGGTGTTTTCTTTGACTTCATTCAGACTCATGATGTTCCTCCCACTCGACCAGCGTAAAGCCCGCCGATTCCAATAATTTTGCACATTCCGTGCGTTCAGTCTTCTGCTTTGCATACACGACAGCGGTATTGTCGGCAAGATCAATTCTCGCCAGACATTGCCCTGTCTCAGCAAACAGATTCTCTATGCGCCTTGCGCAGTTGCCGCAGACCATGCCTTCGATCTCCGCAGTATACCGATAGGGATAATGCGCAGGATCTTTGTCGGTCACGTTGTGCTTCTGTACAGGCGCTTCGTGTGTACCGCAGCAGCCGCCATGACGCAGCTTCCGGTACAGATACCAGAGCAGCAGCGCAATGACGGCAGCGGTGATCAGATAAAGCATCGTCACAGAAAAACGGCACTAAGCCGCTCTGCATCATGCAAGCTGTGCCGCAAGTGCTTTCAGGGCAGCGCGATCTTCATCCCCCGGCGCATCATTGACGATATAGCCCTCGCCGCCGATCAGCTCTGCGCCGGCTGCTGTCACACGATCCTGCCAGTTGCGCATCCACTCGCCGTCGCCCCAGCCGTAGGAACCGAACAGGAGAACCTTCTTACCGGAGAGCTTGCCCTCGATGGCGGTGAAGAACGGCTCGAACTCGTCTTCTTCGAGCACCTCTGCGCCCATTGCCGGGCAGCCGAGGGCGAGTGCATCATACTCCTCGACGTTGCCATTGAAGTCAGACACGCTGACCGCCTCGACACCTGCACCTGCGGCAACTGTCTGCGCCATTGCCTCGGTATTGCCCGTGCCACTCCAAAAAATAACTGCTGTCTTCATGATAATTCCTCCTTGGAAAGTACCAGAGCCTGAAACAGGTCATAGCCCCGGTCTAATTTATCGCACAGAATGTCTCTGCACCGATCATAGTTTGCGAATGTCCGCTGCGCCTGTTCCGGGTCGCTGTAGACCTTGTAGTAACCGCACAGCAGACAGTTTCTGCCCTCGTTCTCGATGAATCCCTGCACATCCGGCAGCGGATAACCGAGGAAAATGCCAATCTCATGCGGAAAGCTCCCGCATCCCATACGCTCGGACAAGCGGGAGAGCATGTCATCGACAGACATGTTCTCCGTATAGCCGTACTGTGCCAGAAATGTCCGGATCTCCGGGCGGCTGAGCTGAATATCGAGCAGTGTTTCATGATACACATACAGCAGCACTCGTTCCCGACAGCGGCACAGGATCCGCATCCGCAGTCCGCTGCGGCGTTCAAACTCGGGCACATATTTGGATAGTGAGCTGCCGCTAACCTTTAGGGATATTAAATTGGCGCATTTCACGCCAAGAAGTGCCGGTGCGGAATGTACCGCAAGAGCCCGCTCAAAGTCAGCCCGCTCACGCCCCGACATTTGCTCTGTCCTCATAGCGTTCCAGTAAGCGCTTCAGCGCACTCACACTGGAGCTGTGTACATGCTCGACCGGGAAGCCGTGCTTTGCAGAACGGCTTTTCACACAGCCGAGCATCTTGTGGGAGCAGGTGCCCGTGAAAACGACCACCAGATCGGGCGATCCGAGCTTGTTTTCAAAGTCGGACGGCATCTGTGTAAACACCTTGGATTTCATGCGGTAGGACTTGCAGATGTCCTGGTATCTTGTTGCCATGCGGTCATTGCCGCCTACGATCACGACACTCATAGAAACCTCTTTTCATTTTGGAATGTTCATTATAGTAAGCATTAGCTTACTCTTGCTTCAAAAGAATAGCAGATCGAAGATCCGCCATCATTCGGTTAGCAGGCGCTTACCTGTATGCTATTATAGCACAGAACATTGATCCTGTCAAGAGGTTTGAAGCATCTTTTTTGATCTCAAAGAAAAGAATTCGCAGTCAGCAGCAGTTTTTTATCATAATGTTGCCTCTAAGAACGAAGTTTTTAGAGGTGGGGTGTGGGGCGAAGCCCCACACCTAAGTCATTTTGCTTTTTGCAGAAAAGCAAAATGGAAGGTTTATAGAGATGCCCATAACTTCTCCTATCCAAGCGCAACATCCAGGATCATCATCAGTGTAAAACCCACCGAAAACAAAATTACGCCGATGTTGGAATGTTCTCCCTCTGACATCTCCGGGATCAGTTCTTCCACGACAACATAGATCATTGCACCTGCCGCAAAGCTCAGCAAGTATGGCATTGCGGGAAGGAACAGCCCTGCAAACAGTATTGTCAGTGCTGCGCCGACCGGCTCGACTGCACCGGAAAGCACACCATCTGAAAAGGCTTTTCTCTTGCTTGTTCCCTCCGCATGAAGCGGCATCGAGATGATCGCACCTTCGGGGAAATTCTGGATCGCAATACCGAGCGCAAGCGCCAATGCACCGCCGGCGGTCATATCCGCCGAGCCGGACAGAAAGCCCGCATATACGATACCGACTGCCATGCCTTCGGGGATATTATGGAGCGTGACTGCAAGCACCATCATTGTCGTCCGTGCCAGTCTCGACGGAACGCCCTCTGCCTTTTCCGCATTCATATGCAGATGTGGTATCACACTATCGAGCAGCAGAAGAAAGAGGATACCGCACCAGAACCCGATCACAGCAGGCAGAAAGGCGAGTTTTCCTTTATCTGCTGCCATATCCATCGCCGGAATGATCAGACTCCAGATCGAAGCCGCAGTCATCACGCCTGCCGCAAAGCCTGTCAGGGCTCGCTGTACTTGTTTGCTCAGGCTGTGTTTCATGAAGAACACGCAGCCTGCGCCTGCTGCCGTCCCAAGAAACGGCAATAACAGTCCCGTTATCACTTCTTTTTGCATGTTGCACCGCCTTTCTGCCGCATTAAAACAGACTGCATATCCATGCCGCAAGTGCAGATGCTGCCGGGAAAATGAAGAACAGTTTCAATAGCTGGCTTTTGAGGTTGTATCCATATTTCCTGCCATTGTAGACACTTCCTACTTCAGGGTAGTAATACTGGAAAAACTGATACTTCATCAGCAGAAAGTAATCAAAGCAGATCATATCGTAGATTTTATAGATTGTGAAGATTGAAACAAAGCGTAGGAAAAACTGCCAGAATGTAAAGCCGCTCCGGAATCCATCCCAGATGGCGATGATGCCTACACCTGCGATCATCAGTAAACTGAATACCATCAGCGTCCAGCCAATGGTTCTTGCACCGTAGAACAGTTCCTGTTCTCTTGGCAAAAGCACTTCCTGCGCTTCCTTGGGCGCTGATGAGAAAAACGCTTTCTTCTGTATGAAAGCAACAGCCGAGAGGAGCATGATGCTGATCGCTGCACAGAATACGATCGCAAGAAAAATCGTTAACAGCATGGCGGTCATCCTTTCTTACGTTTTTTGATCCCTTTTCCAATATGCGTGATACACTTCGCACCTGCTTTCCGATAACATTCCGCATAGCTCGGTGCTTCCGGAAGCTCATCAATGTGATCCAGCAGTAATGTCAATAACATGATTCAATGCCGCATTCCAATACAATAAAATATGATTAGCAATCGCTAACCCATTTCATTATACAACATTATTATTTTCTTGTCAATATCCAGTTGCGTATATTTTCATCTGTGTCGCTCCAGAACTTACATCCTAACACTAGTTTCAACTTACGATCCCGGTTTATTGAACAGTGCTGTGATGATACACTTCGGATCAAAAACGGCAGGGTGGCTTCTTTTGAAGCGTGGGACATGCGAGGTTGAAACAGTATCAGATAGATATACATACCAAAAGAGCGAGTTGCTGCCAACTCGCTCTTTTGCTATGCCTGTTCCATCTAACCATATGCAAATTATGAATGCGCCTCTTCAAAACAAAGAATAGAGTCAAAGAATCCGGGATCAATCCCCGACCTCCTTCGTGATCATTGCGATCGCACAGGGCATCACACCATCGACTACACGGAACTCTGCTGACGGATATCCTGCATCGAGGAAGAAACGCTTATAGCTTTGCAGATCAAATTCTTGCTTGAAATGGACACCTAATTTTTCAAGCAGAGCAAACGTCTTTTTCTGAAAAGTGCGGCCATCTCGGATATAGGTAGGAATAATGACCTCACCGCCCGGCTTGCATACACGAAGCAGCTCATGAATGGCACGCTCCGGTTCATCGAGTAGATGGATCACATTGCCTGCAACGACCTTGTCAAAACGCTCATCCTTGCAATTCAGATGCATCATATCGGCATGACGCACTTTGACATTTCCAAATCTGCTGCATTTTTCATAAGTCTGCCTGAGCATCCCCTCGGAGAGATCAGTGGCGATCAGCAGCCTGCACTTCGGTGCAATACACTGACTGATAGCACCGGTTCCGCAGGCACATTCCAGCACGATGTCATTCGCATCGATCTCCTCGGCGACAACTTTACCGGTATTGTGATATACACGGCGGTTCAATAGCGTTTCAAACGCATCATATACAGGTGAAACCTGATCCCAGATCATTGCAATACTCCTTTCGGTTGTTTCCTAACTCTTATGATAACACATTCTTCTGAAAAAAGCAAGCATCATGGTTTGCGAATGACTGCGTGCAGCCGGCAAAACCCTCTCTTTTCAAAGGATTCCAGGTGCAGCCCTGCATTTTTGCAAAGATCCCGTACATCCTCTCTGCCGTAAATGCGGACATCTCCTTTGCCGATCAGATGGGCAAGCGGCATTTCGATCGTATTGCAGAACCAACGCACAGCAGCAGAATTCATCGTCATATCCCGCAGAATGAACCGGCCGCCCGGGCGTAGTACACGATAAACGCTATTGAAGAAATCCTGCGGATTCGGGTAATGATGAAAGCTCTCGCAGCAGATCACGACATCAAATGAGTTTTCTGAAAATGGAAGTTTTTCGCAGTCGCCTACCACGAGTTCAACGTTTTTCATTTTCTTTGCCTTTGCGACCTCGATCATTTTCGGCGTGAGGTCTATACCGGTATAATGCTTCTCGGGATATTTTTCATGCAGAAGCGTCAGCATCGGTGCTGTGCCGCAGCCGCAGTCCAGCAGATCGGTGAACGGCTCCTTTTCCAGCTCTATCAGCACATCCGGATAATCCTTCTTACACATATTATAGACACCGGCATGATCGGATTCATAGATCTCGGCTGCTTTTGTGAATTCCTTGATGGACAGATCCTTATATTCTCTGCTTGTCATCGTATGAACGCCTCCTTTTAGTTAGCCTTAGCATACCACTGCATTTATTATACCACAAGCAAACTGTAAATGCAATAGCAACACTCACAAAGGTTGGCTAAAGATGTTGGATGTAAAAACACAAAATTTGGTAAACACGACAATTCTCTAAAATGCATATTGACATTTTGCCGGTTTCGTGATATGATAACAGTGTTAGGTAACGCTGTTATGAATCGAGGTGAGAGAATGGAAAAGGAGAACGAAGCACGGGAGCGGCTGATCGCTTGTGCCAAAAAAGAGTTCCTCGAAAAGGGGTTTTCAAAGGCATCTCTGCGGTCGATCAGCGCTGCTGCTGATATGACGACCGGTGCGGTCTATTTCTTCTGCAAGGACAAAAACGGGCTGCTTGGTGCAGTGGTCGATGAACCATTGCAAAAGCTCATGAATGCGATACAGGAGCATTTTTCGGAGGATCTTTCTGCCGATATTGCGAGCTTTCAGCATAAGGCTGGCGATCATGATGACTTTGCAGAAATGATGATCTCGCTGCTGTATGACAACCGTGATGCACTGCTGATCCTGCTGGAAAAATCCGCCGGCTCAAGCTATGAGGGCATTGTTGACGACCTGGTCGAGCTGATCGAACGGCACAATTATGCATTGGCAGAAAAATATGCAGCTGCATTTCCGGGTAAGCGTATCAACGACTATATGCTGCACTGGCTGGCGCATGTGGAGATCAATGCCTATGTACATCTGATCACGCATGAAGCTGACCCTGAGCGAGCATTGAAAGAGATCAAGCCGGTCATGGATATGCTCGTGGAAGGATGGATGGCGCATATTTTAGAGGATGCTGACTGAAACGGACTCGTTCCGTTTCTGTAGCCATAGGTTAGCTATAGCTAACAATATTTCGATAGGAGGACGATCATGTATTTACAGGTAAAAGATGTGAAAAAGAGTTACGGAAAAGACACGAGCTATGTGCAGGTGTTGAAGGGGATCAGTACCGGACTGGAGCGTGGACAGATGTGCGTCATCCAGGGTACCAGCGGTTCTGGCAAATCCACACTTCTGAACTGCATCGGGGGATTGGATACGATGGACTCGGGTTCGATCATCGTGGACGGTAAGGAGATCTTCGGGCTGAAACCTGCTGCACTGTCGGATTATCGCCGTGACAATCTCGGCTTCATATTCCAGTTCTATAACCTTGTACCAAACCTGACGGTGCGTGAGAACATCCAGATCTGCCAGCATATTGCAGAGGATCCGCTCGACATGGATGAACTGCTCGAGACACTCGGACTGACCGAACATCAGAACAAGTTCCCGGCGCAGCTTTCCGGCGGGCAACAGCAGCGGTGTGCCATTGCAAGGGCGCTCATCAAGAATCCGAAGCTGCTGCTCTGCGATGAGCCGACCGGTGCGCTCGATTCCAAAACAAGCCGGGATATTCTGATCTTACTCGAAGCGATCAATGCCAAATACGGCACGACCATGCTCATTGTCACGCACAACAATTCCATCAAAAACATGGTACACAAGGTCATCATCATCAAAGACGGACTGGTGAAAAAGGAATACCTGAACGAGACCAGAACGCCCGCCGCTGAACTGGAGGATCTGTAATGAACAAGGTACTCAGAAAGCGGCTGCTGCGTGATCTGCGGGCGAATATCGGGCGGTATCTCGCACTGTTTCTGCTGTTTGTCATGGGCATTTTTCTGGTTATTTCGATCGTTGGTTCTTCGGAAATGATCATTCAGGGTACGGAAAACCAGAAGTCTAAAAATAGGGTCGAGGACGGGCAGTTTACTGTCTTTCTGCCGCTTTGTGACGATGACCTTTCAGCACTGACCACTGACGGGACACAGATCGAGCCTATGTTTTCATTGGATCTGAAAGCAGACGATCATTCGACATTGCGGCTGTTTCGGAATCGGAATAGCATCGACCTGATCCAGTTGGATGACGGCGTTCTTGCAGCACAGGACGGCGAAGCAGTTATAGAGAAAGGCTATGCCGAGGCACATGCGATCCGTATCGGCTCCACGGTCACGGCGGGCGGTATCTCGTTCAGAATTACCGGCATCGGTTCTGTGCCGGACTATGATATGTGCATTGCGAAATTCAGCGATACCGCCGTTGAGCGGACAGCTTTCGGGCTGCTGTTTGTGACGGGTCCGCAGTATGATGCCGTCAAGGAACATGCCGACCTCAATGCCGAGGAATACACCTACGCCTACCGCCTCGGAAACACCACAGATGATGCGCTGAAGGAGAAGATCAAACAGATCAAGATCGATCCGGAACAGATCGAGAATCGGTATTTCCGTGAAACGATAGATGATCTTTTGAAGGATCGACGGGATATGGAAAACGGCATCAATGATCTGAAAGACGGTGCAGAGGATTTGGCTGAGGGGTTGGATGAACTGCGTAGCCATAACCAGGATCTGCATGACGCTGCTGATGCTTTGTTTGCACAGTATCTTGCGCAGGCGAATCAGACGCTTGCCAGTCAGAAGATCGTGCTGACAGAGGAAAACTACGTAGATACGCTCGAAGCTCTCATTGCTGCGACACATTCTTCCGACCTCGCAGCGCTGAAAAGCAGTCTGGATGAGCTGGCAGAGTTCCGGCAAGGCATCTATGACTATACGGACGGAGCAGCAAGCGCAGCGGACGGTTCGGCGGAGCTTGCGGACGGTGTGGGCGAATTACAGGACAACATGGACGAGCTGCTCGACGAGGTATTCGATATGGAGATCGAAAACCTGACCTCGTTTGTGAAAGCAGAGGATAACATCCGCATTGCCGCAGCGGCAGGCGATGTCATCATGGACAAAAACGCCGGACTGGTCGCAGGCATCATCATTCTGGCGCTGTTTGCATATGTACTCTCTGTCTTTGTCGTACATCAGATCGAGCAGGAGCAAAGCGTCATCGGCGCACTCTACGCACTCGGCGTGAAGAAGAAGGATCTCATGCTGCACTACATCACTATGCCGACGCTCGTCGCCTTCTGTGCAGCTGTGGTCGGTGCAGTACTCGGCTTTGCATTCGGCGTGGAATCGCAGGCGCAGGACTCCTATGCGTATTTCTCGCTGCCGGTCTTTGATGTGATCTATCCACCGTATCTGGTCATCTATGCACTTGTTTTGCCGCCGCTGATCTCGGCGATCGTCAACGCGATCGTCATCAACCAGAAGCTCTCCCGTACAGCGTTGTCTCTGATGAAAAATGAACAGTCGGCGGGCAGTTACCGCCAGTTTTCGCTGAAAACAAAAAGCTTCCCGACGCTGTTTGCGATCCGGCAGCTTGTCCGGGAATCCCGCTCTGCCATGGCCATGATGGCAGGAATGTTTGTCTCGATCATGGTCATCATCATGGGACTCGACTGCTATGTGATGTGCAATGCCGTGAAACGTGATACGATCAACGATACCAAATATGCATATCAATATCTTTACAAGTATCCGGATAAAACGCCGCCGCAGGACGGTGAAGCCGCCTATATCAAGACACTCAGCACCGATTGTATGGGCTATACCCTTGATGTCACGGTGATCGGCATTGACAGTGACAACCCCTATTTTGATGCCAAGCCGGAAAAGGGCAAGAATAAGGCGGTCATCAATTCGTCTCTGGTGGAGCGTTTCGGTTATCAGATCGGCGACCGTGTCACGTTCTCGGATTATGCCGCTGATACGGAGTACAGCTTTACCGTGACCGGTATCAGCCAGTATTCCGTTGGTTTCACCATCTTCATGGACATTGACAGTATGCGTGAGCTGTTCGGGCAGGAGGATGATTATTTCAATGTGGTCTATTCCGATAAGGCGCTCGACATTGACGAAGGCAGGCTGTATTCCGTTACAACAAAGGATGATATTGCCCGCAGCGCAAGCGTGTTCGTCAAGCTGATGTTCTCGCTGGTCGCTACATTGATCGCAGCGGGCGCAGTGATCTTCTGCGTGGTCATGTACCTGATGATGGGCGTGATGATCGACCGTGCGGCATCAGGCATTTCGCTGATCAAGATCTTTGGCTACCGCCCGAAGGAGATACGGTCACTCTACCTGAACGGCAATCTGCTGATCGTTGCGGTGGGGGCACTTGTTTCCGTACCGCTCGCAAAAGCGCTCATGGATGCGATCTATCCGAGCTTTATTTGTAATGTGCCGTGCTCGATGAAGCTGAACTTTCCGTGGCAGCTCTATGTGATCCTATTCGCAGCGATCCTGCTCATTTACTTTGTCATCAACCGCCTGCTGATCGGGAAGATCAACCGGATCTCACCGGCGGAAATATTGAAGAATCGGGAATAAAGAAATACAGCGGACAATGCAAAGCGTATTGTCCGCTGTTCGTATATGAAACTATTTACCACTTGAACGTTGCCCAGCGGTCATTCATGTTCGGCAGGATCGCTGCGAACAGCTTTGCGCGGATGCTGTACTTGCGCATTTCCTCGTTGAAGCTGTGCTCCTCAATGACCCGGAAACCGCTTGTCAGATCGGCGATCTCCTGCGCTGAATCAGTGCCGGATCTGAAATGTGCGTTTGTATTCTTAACGGTATCATGATGCTTCTCATTTTTCTGCATCAGCTTACTATTCTGCTCGGCGATGAGCGTTCCGCCGTCCGGGAAATGCTGTTTCAGGATCTCCAGAAATGTCCGTATCTGCGCCATAGTCAGGTACATGAACAGACCTTCGGCAATAAAGACAGGCTTGGCTTTCCGACCGGCCAGTATTTCATTGACCTGCTGGCACCAGTCATCCTCCAATGCATTGCCTGCTACCATCGTCACACGTTCATGCTCCGGGAATGCCTTTTTCCGTGCAGCGATCGCATCCGGCAGATCAAGGTCGAACCACCAGATCTGTCCGTTATCGACCCGCTCGAACCGATTGTCAAATCCGGCGCCGACATTCACGATCACGCTGTCCGGATGCTTCCGGATGATGTCCATTAGCTGCTTGTCAAGCATGATCGTCCGAGCTACAACGCCCTCATGCGACATGAATTTGTCATAGGGCTTTGTGTCAATGTTCAGCGCCCGGATGATCTCCACCGCCTTCCTGTCCTGGATACGGGCATTGCTTCGCTGCGTCTCGCTTGCCTTGACCGCAAGCGGAATGAGCGCCGTCGTCTGTACATCGCCTAATTTCAGTTCCATGTTAGATCCTCCTTTTGGTCATATGGGAACCACCCAACACAGCCGTTTGGCTTTTCCCCGAAAAGCCAAACGGATGTGGTGCGGGGCTTCGCCCCGCACCACATCTCTAAAACTATGATTTTAGAGATCCCCATATCATGATTTTCTTGCCTGATCCAATGCCTGCCGCACCGCCTGTTTGATGGCATCCGAGCTGATGGTCGCACCGGATACCATGTCGGGTACATCGGGCGAATTGGCATTCAGGATCGCATCACGGACAACACGCATCGCCTCATCGAAATACCACGGGTCGCTCTCGTCACACCACCCGTTGATAGACGTAATGCGATCATTTTCGATCGTGATCTCGAAATGCTCCTCCGCATCATACCCGAACAGCGTCACAGAATAGGTGCCATTGTTGTACTGGTATTGCGGTTCCGGTTCGGGCGCAGGCTGTTCCTGCTGAGGCTGTTCCTCCTGCGGATCCTGCTGCGGCTGTTCCTCCTGCGGGGCATCCTCGGGAGTACTCTCTGCTTCCTCGGTTGTCTCCTCGGTGGTCTCCACCGTCGTCTCTTCCGTTGTTTCCTCGGTGGGTGGCTCGGTCGTTCCCTCAGTTGGTGCTTCTGTAGTAGGAACAGGTTCGGTCGTATCGGGTTCGGTCTCTGCGGGGATCGTTTCCGCAGCTTCCGTCTCCGGTTCAGTTTCAGCCGCTACACGAGCAGGCACCTCCGGGAGCGGATAGGCTGCGTAGGCAGTCCCTCCGATGATCACAAGGGCTCCCATCCCGCAAACTGCCGCATACAACCGCCTGCGTTCCGGTTTTTTGCGGACAAGCATCTTATGCAGACGCATCGCTGCATAGCCAAGAAAGATCACACTGTAAACGATGACGCTCAGCATCGCTCCCTCACGTCCCATTTTCGCACGGGGAAGCATGATCACCAGCACATGCATATAGATCAGCGCATAAAACACATAAGCAGCTCGTTGGATATTCTTCCATGTTTTTGCCTTAAACTTCTTACGGATCTGCTTGAACGAGATGACAGTCAACGGCACCATGATGAGCATGAGAAGCAGACTGATCACGCATGTCATCAGGAAATCCGCTTCCGCCGGTCTGCCGCTGAAAAGACGTTTTACGTAGGTAACGCCGTATAACACAGCATGGGATAGCGTGATGATCGCTGTGAAGATCGAGAGCTCTCCACGGCAGGGCATGAGCCGTTTCATCGGGGCGGAGCCATTCGGCAGCGCACCGGTATACGCAACCACACACCACAGGGCTCCGGCAAGCGCACCGTGTGTGAACAGACCGATCACATAGGTGTTCACCCAGTCCGGTATGGCTTGCAGATGCACATTGCCAAGCACAAACATCACGATCGTCAGCAGCGCACCGGCACCGTAAAACAGATAGGGATGCTTCCGGAGTGCCTCTCCGCAAAACCACGAGAAAATGCACGCAATAACGATCGCAGTCAGAAACAACATGATGTCCTCCAGTCTGCCCGCATCCGGGCAAAAAGATTTCCCCTGTAAGGCATCCCTGCTTGGTTGCAGGGATGCAGGGGGCGAAAGGAATGAATGTATAAGGAGATTTTCAGAAAACTGCGTGTTATTCGTCCTTCTTCCGCTTGACCATGCTCACAGAAAGCGCACCGGCTGCCGCCGCAAATGCAGCGAGCGGAAGCGCAGCAGAAGCATCGCCGGTTTTCGGAGAAGCGGTGCTCGTCGTTGACGAAGAACTGCTCTTCGACGAGCTGGAACTTGCAGAGGAACTGCTTGCCTGACTGCTGGAAGAGCTACTGGAAGAAGAGCTTTCAGCGGTGCTGTCAACAGCGGAAGAATCAGGTGCTTCGGAGGACTCAGCAGAGGAATCAGAAGCCTGCTCAATGGTAAAGGTCAACGGTGTTGTGTAGCCGGTCGCCGTCACAATCATAGCATAATTGCCGGAGCCGTCAAAGACATTGCCGTCTCTGCCGGCAGCAGAAAAGTCGATCGCACCGTCCGGACCTATGATCGTCACAGCGCCCTTGCCGGCTGCGGAGTACGCTTTCTCATTGACTTCGACCTTCGAGATGTTTTTCAGGAAGTTCTGGAAATCTGCATCCGATGCATGTTCTGCCTTGACGATCTTGCCGTCAGCATAGGCAGCAGGCAGATCAGCAGTGGTCAGCGTGAAGCTCGTTGTCACATCAGCGTACTTGCCGCCTTCGTCATGTACGGTGAGCGAGTAGCTGCCCGGGAGCGTATCTGTATAAGAGACCGTATCATCCGTAACGGTGAAGCTTTCGCCGGCACTGTACTTCTTTTGGTAATCATCCGGGAAACCCTCCGCCGTCAGGCTTGTGGAACCCGTACCAGCCGCAGCATCCGCAACCGTGAGCGAGCCCTCAAACTTCACAGGCACATAAGTGTCCGTGGAGATCACATAGACAGCATCGGTGTTGATGATGTCGATCTCTGTGATCGTAGCGCCCATCAGCGTCTTATAGTTCTCGAAACTGAGCTGATTACCGTGCGGCTCGGAGGTCTTGATGCCGCTCGACCATGCGACCTGTCCACGCCAGATGTTCTGCTCGTGACGCATTGCATAAGCGTTACCATCACTCGTTTTCAGAAGAACACCACGATATTTGTCACTGAAAGCCGGATCAGCGTTCGCCATGGAGAGCAGATAGTCGCCCCACGGTGTTTCGGTGGAGAGTGTTACTTCCGCCGCAGCAGTCTTACGCTCCGCCTCCACAGCGCCAAATGCAGCCTTACCATCAGTAACGGTCACAGGCTTGTAGGCAGAGGGCTGCGTATCGAGCTTCGTGAAGCCGTAATTGTTCTCACCCAGTGCATCCAGATCGGCTTGCGTGATCGCAACGGCATAGGTCACACCGAGAATGTCACCGCTGCCGTCCTCACGGGCTTCACCGGAATAAGCGCCCTCAAACAGCTCGCCCTCACCGGTCTTTGTCCACTTCATCGTGGTGGCGGAGGAAACCGCATCGACCTCGTAGGCATTGGCAGCCGAGCCGAATTCCGCTGCATAGAAATCGGCGTAGGGAATGTTCATAGTTCCGTACACCGTATCATCTGCAGCGATCGCTGTGAATGGTACGGAAAGTGCTGCGGTCATTGCAGCCGCAGTCAGGATGGAATACAGTTTAGTTTTCATAGGACAACTCCTTTGGTTAGATATTGAATAACTTTATAAATCACGAAATAAAGCCTTTGCGATTTGTCCTGGTTAGCAATAGCTTTCTTACGTGAGTATCAGTATAACATAGTTAAGTTAGATTGTCAAGCCCGTTTGGTCAGAACTCAGCTCGATGTCTGACACCTATATTATCACAATATAATATGGCACAATTAGACTAGACTAACAAATGAAAACGGCATGATTTGTGTCCATCTTCACTAAAAAGAAAAACAAAGTTCCAAAATATAATTGTATGAAACAATGAATATATCTTGATTTCTAAAAAACAGATTGACTTTTTCTGGCTGCCGTGCTATAATGCAAATATGGCGTAAAGCCATTATTCATCATCGTATCATTAGCAATGGCTTACTATGAAATAATACAGTTCAGGAGCAGTGCAGCCGAACAGAAAGCCTGCTCCTCCATTAGCGCATTGGGTAAGCTTCTGCTAATCACTGGAGGAATTACTGTGAAGCAACACTCAGTCAGACGGGTATCTGCGATTCTGCTGGCTATGATCTGGACAGCGCTGGTCGTGCTCTGCGCTGTTCCGGGGCTCATTGCACATGCGGAGGTCTTTTACTATCCATCTTGGGAGGAATATAAGGCAGCCGGTGAGCCTGCTGCTACATGGAATGATGCAGCAAACGCCATTGATGCGTGCCTTGAGGCTTCCTATACCTGCTATGTACAGGGAGACAAGGAAAACGCCTATACTGCATGTCTGAATACCTACAATTTCTACTATGAGACCTCCGGTTTCGAGCGGAATGTCAACGGGTATTCCGGTTCCGAGGTCAGCAAGGCAGAACTCCAGTTCAAGACCGCCCGAAAGGCTGTCAAGAAGGATCTCGGCGAGGAGACGATCGCCGCCGAGTTCAACAAACTCAGTGAGATCCTGCACATCCAGGCTAATCATCTTGATGGGCTTGGTGATTTCGGAGAGAGCCAGTTAAATCTGACCGGTGAGCCGGAAATGGAGACGGCTGCTATGGAAGAGATCGAAAGCGATCAACTTCCTGCAACGGAAGCTCCGGCGCAGCCAGCCGCAAATACAAAGACGAAAGGCTGGGTGACCTTTGCCGCTTGCTTCGGCATTATACTCAGGGAGGGTCTGGAAGCGATCCTCGTTGTTGGTGCTATTATTGCCTATCTGATCAAATCCAAGAATCAGAAGCAGCTTAAATTCGTATATGCAGGCAGTGTACTTGCAATTATTGCAAGCTTTATCTGCGCATGGCTGCTCAGTCTCCTGAAGCTTGCCAACACAGCAAATCAGGAGATCATTGAGGGCGTTACTGCGCTGACTGCTGTGCTTGTGCTGTTCTACGTGTCCAACTGGATGGTGTCTAAGGCAGAGGCGGATGCCTGGAACAAGTATATCGGTGATCAGGTCAAGGCATCCGCTGAAGCCGGAAGTGTATTGACACTCGCTTTTACTGCGTTCCTTGCAGTATTCCGTGAAGGTGCCGAGGTCATCCTGTTCTATCAGCCGCTTCTTGCGACTGCAGACAGCACCAGCTATGTATGGGGCGGCTTTGCAGCCGGGTGTGTGGTTCTCGTGTTCGTTTTCCTTGCGATCCGCTTCCTGAGCGTAAAGATCCCGCTGAAACCGTTTTTCCTCGGTACGAGCATCCTGATGTTTGTGATGTCTATTTCCTTCCTCGGCTCTGGTATCAAGGAGCTCATCGAGGGTGATGTGATCGGCATGACCTCGCCGGATTGGCTCCAGGCGCTGATCCCGTTCAATGACGTGCTCGATGTGCTGGGCATCTATCCCTGCTTCGAGACGCTTATCCCGCAGTTCGTTCTGCTTCTCATCACGCTCATGATCTTCATCATGCAGGGGTGGGGAGAAAGACGAAAGAACGAAGCCGGCGTGCTGGCGATCGTGCTCGGCGGTCTTGGGATCCATAAATTCTATCTCGGCAAATACGGAAAGGGCTTGCTCTATGCAGCATTCTGCTGGACATTCATCCCGGCGCTGCTGAGCATCGCAGAGGGCATCCACTATCTGACGGAAACGCAGGAGCAGTTTGAGGCTGAACTTGCGCCGAAGCCAAAAAAAGCCAAAGCAAAGGCATAACATCTGCATTGCAGATTGTGATATTATGCACAAAGCAAATTCTATGGAGGTAATCACAATGAACAAAAAACTTATCGGTATTGCACTGATCGCCGCAATCGCAGCATCCCTGACCGCTTGCGGCAGCTCAACCACCAGCACAGCAGAGGTCTCCAGTGCTGCACCGGCATCCGTTGCCGAAGCAGATACCGAGGCTCCCGAAACAGAGGCTGAAAAGACCGAAGCAGAGGTCAAGACAGATGCACTGGCACCTGGCGATGATGCAGCAGGCTTCACCGAGTACCCGATCTTCGAGGACGAGGAAGTCGGCTTCCTGAATGTATCCGCTGTCTACTTCCAGCCTGTTCCGATGTCCGGCGGCAACGAGAACACTGAGGACTTCAATATCCACCTTGAGGCTGATGTCTCTGCACTGGAGAACAATCTTGGCTTTGGTGTGGGCGACTGGGTACCGTATATGACCGTAGATTATAAGATCGTTGCCTCGTCCGGTGATACCGCTGCGGAAGGCTCCTTCATGGTCATGAGTGCTTCTGACGGTCCGCACTACGGCGCTAACGTCAAGCTCCCGGATGCAGACACCTACAGCATCGAGTTCACCTTCCACAGCCCGGAGGAGAATGGCTATCTGCTGCATACCGATGCAGAGACCGGCCCCGGCGGCTCCTTCGACGAGTACTTCAAGGACGGCAACCTCAAGGTCACCTATGAGGGCTGGGAGTACGTTCCGCAGGAGTGGTAAACTTCGCTCTCTCTTCTATTTTCCTTCTTCAAGATCTATCTGTATGATAGTACGGTGCGCTGCCTTCATGTGGCAGCGCATTTGTACGGGAATACAGTTAGCAAAGTCTAATGTCAGGAGGTCTCCCCGTGCTGAAATATTTTGTTATGACCTGCGAAGCGCTGATGATCTCAGCGATACTCACAGGTGCCTGTACAGGCTATGCAGAGCAGCGCTATCCGAAAACCGGAAAGATCACCTTGTTTGTCGGCACTGTACTCGGCATCTTGGGTGCAGCGGTAATGGCATATCTCAAAAATGCGACAAAGCTCATTGATACCTCGCTCTGGAACATGCGCAATTTCATCGCAGCAGCAGTCGTGCTTGTGGTATTTTTCTTGGTGAGCGCACTGCAAAAGCCCATGAAATGTGTCGGAGACTTCCTTCCACCGATACTGCTGTGTCTGCTGCCGGCGCTTGTGATCTTCTATGCACTGCCGGATGTGCTGGCGTATCCCTATGTGATTTTGCTGACGGAAAAAACTGTGCTGTCCACGAATTTCCTGCTGAAAACGGTTGGCATCCTGTTCGGTCTGGCGATGATGGTGCTCATTGCAGCAGCCGTCCGCAGAGGGATGCGGCGTCTTCCGAAGCCGTCGGACTTCCTGATGCTGACGCTGCTTCTGCTGGTACATACCGCTCGCCAGATCAGCGTGGTACTGCGCATCATGCTCACCAAGCGTATGATCTCCTCCAATCACACGCTCTTTTCCATCGCAAAATTCTCCTCGAATCATGACAACTGGTTCACCTTTGCGGTGATCGGTATTGCAGCGGTGATCCCCCTGATACTGCTCGTGAAATATGCAAAGATCACTGAACTCTACCACAACCCGGCAGAGCACAGGAAGCTCCGTAAGGCGCAGCGTATGACACGCACATGGGCAGGCGTCATTCTTTGCTGCATGGTCTTCTCCGTGCTGAATCTTACGTCGATCAAGACTTATGCCAACCGTGCAGTAGAGCTTTCGCCGGTCGAAGATTCCGTGATACAGGACGGCAATGTTGTCGTCCGCTTCGAGCAGGTCGAGGACGGACATCTGCATCGCTTTGCCTATGTGTCGGAGAATGGCGTACAGATCCGCTTCATTGTCATTAAAAAGCCCAATTCCTCTGCGTATGGCATTGGTCTCGATGCCTGCGACATCTGCGGTGAGACAGGGTACTACGAAAAGGACGGACAGGTTGTCTGCAACCTTTGTGACGTGGTGATGAACATCAACACCATCGGCTTCAAGGGCGGCTGTAATCCCATTGTCATTCCGTACACCATAGAGAACGGCAGCATCTACGTCCCGATCGAAGGTCTGCTTGCCTACGAGAAGGAATTCAAGTAAGGAGGCTGGTCATGTTTTTAAGAATGATCCGGGGCACACTGCTCCGGCAATGGAAAAAAATGCTGATGATCGCCTTCACCATCGCACTTGGCGCCTCGCTTGCTTCTGCGATGCTGAGCGTCATGCTCGATGTCGGTGACAAGATGAACCAGGAGCTGAAAACCTACGGTGCCAACATCACTGTTGTTCCGAAGGCAAGCTCCGTCCTGAACGATCTCTACGATGTCGAGGGAGATACGTCGGGCACCTATCTTCGTGAAGACGAACTTGGAAAGATCAAGACCATCTTCTGGGCGTTCAATATTGTCGATTATGCTCCGTTTGTCAGCACACAGGCAGATCTTCCGGATGGTTCTGAAGTGAAGCTGACCGGAAGCTGGTTCAACCATCACATGGAGCTTCCGACCGGAGAAACACTCGATGCGGGCATCTGTAGTATGCGAAGCTGGTGGGAGATCACGGACGGGACATGGCTGGATGAACAGACCATGACAGAGGAACACAGCGCCATGATCGGTGCGGCTCTTGCGGAGCGGCTCGGTATTCATGCTGGCGATACACTGCATGTGGATGGGACGGAAGCAGCACTGGATCTTCATATCGTCGGTGTCTATGATGCCGGCGGCGATGAGGACGAACAGATCTACGCCCCGCTGCATACGACCCAGACGCTTGCTGGTCTTGACGGAAAGATCGACAGCATCGAAGTCAGTGCCCTGACAACGCCGGACAACGAGCTGGCAGAGCGTGCCGCAAAGGATCCTTCCTCGCTGACGGTATCGCAGTACGAGATCTGGTACTGCACAGCCTATGCAAGCTCCATCTGCTATCAGATCCAGGAGGTCATCACGGATTCGGTGGCAGCGCCCGTGCGGCAGGTCGCTGATTCGGAGGGTGCGATCCTTGAAAAGACGCAGCTTCTCATGATCCTCATCACCATCCTCAGCCTGATCGGCGCAGCGCTTGGCATCTGCAATCTTGTGACGGCAAGCGTCATGGAACGTTCCTCCGAGATCGGTCTGATGAAGGCGATCGGCGCACAGAACGGCGCTGTTTCCGGGCTCGTTCTGACGGAGATCTTCCTGACGGCGATCTTCGGCGGCGTACTTGGCTTCTTTGCCGGCTTCGGCTTTGCGCAGATCATCGGACATACGGTATTCGGCTCTGCCATTTCTCTGAAACCGATGGTCATCCCGATCACAGCCGTTCTGGTCGTACTCGTGACGCTTGCCGGCAGCATCCCTGCGATCCGGATGCTCCTGCGTCTGCGTCCGGCGGAAGTTTTACACGGAGGTCACTGATATGAAACGAAGCAGTATGTATCTCCGGATGATCACCGCCTCACTTATGCGGCGGCGCTCCCGGATGTTGGTCGCTCTGCTGTCCATTGCCATCGGCGCTACGATCCTTTCGGGGCTCGTGACGGTCTATTACGATGTTCCCCGACAGATGGGCGCACAGTTCCGCAGCTATGGCGCCAACCTCATCATGACCGGCACGGACGGCGCATTTACAACAGAGGATATGGCAAAGGGGCTTGCAGCTGTACCTGCGGATGCACTTGTCGGTGCAGCGCCCTTCCGTTATGAGAATGTCCGTATCCACGAGCATCCTGTCGTTGCAGCAGGTACCGACATGGCGGGCGCAATGGCGACAAATCCTTTCTGGCGTGTGGAGGGTGAATGGTGCAGTTCAGACGGTCAGCTCCTTGTAGGCAAGCAGATCGCAGAATCCTTCCGGCTGAAAACCGGCGAAACGCTCACGCTCAGCTATACGCCGGAAAATACCGAAGCCGCCGAGGATGTCACACTTGACCTGACGATCACCGGCATTCTCGACACAGGCGGTTCAGAGGAAGAGTACGTCTATCTTTCGCTGCATGACCTGGAGACGCTGACCGGCGAGGCAGGCACGCTCGATGTCTGCGAGCTGAGCGTCCAGGCACAGGCAGAAGAGCTGAAACAGTATGCCGGGCAGATCAGCAATGCCGCACCGGGCATCAGCGCACACCTTGTCAAGCGTGTGACCGCCTCTGAAACAACGGTACTGTCCAAATTGCAGGCGCTCGTCCTGCTGGTCACAGTCGTGGTGCTGGCGCTGACAATGATCTGTGTTGCCACGACTATGACGGCAGTTGTCACGGAACGCCGCAAGGAGATCGGTCTGCGCAAAGCGATCGGCGCTTCGGATAAGAGCATCATCACCGAATTTATGGGCGAAAGTATGCTGCTTGGCGGTCTTGGCGGGATACTGGGCGCAGGTCTTGGCTTTGTCTTTGCACAGCAGGTCAGCCTGCGGGTATTCAGCAGCGACATTCGGTTCCAATGGTTGATCGTACCCGTAACGATCGCTGTTTGCATCATCGTTACCGGGCTTTCGAGTGTCCTGCCCATCCGGAGCGCTACAGAAGTTGACCCCGCACTGGTGCTGAAAGGCGAATGATCTTGTGGGGCGCTGTCCCACACCTCCAAGGGGCTCCGCGCCCCTTGACCCTCGGTCGGACGGTGACCGTCCTGCACCCGCATCAATTTATTCTGGGAGGATGCATATATGAGCTTATTGGAGTTACGAAATATCTATAAAATCTATGGCGATCTTCATGCCCTTGATGATGTCAGCCTGACAGTCGAAAAGGGCGAATGGGTCTCCATCATGGGACCATCGGGATCCGGCAAGAGCACGATGATGAACATTATCGGCTGCATGGACAAGCCCACCAAGGGTGAGGTGCTGCTTGACGGTGTGAACATCGCAAAGGAAAGCGCTAAAAATCTGACCGGTATCCGGCGTGACAAGATCGGTCTGATCTTCCAGCAGTTCCACCTTGTCAATTATCTGACTGCGGTGGAAAATGTCATGCTGGCGCAGTATTACCACAGTATGCCGGACGAGAAGGAAGCCCTTGAGGCGCTTGACCGTGTGGGACTGGCTGACCGGGCAAAGCATCTGCCGAGTCAGCTTTCCGGCGGTGAGCAGCAGCGTGTCTGCGTGGCACGGGCGCTCATCAATTACCCGGAGATCATCCTTGCCGACGAACCGACCGGCAACCTTGATGAAGCAAATGAGGAGATCGTAGTCGATCTGTTCCATAAGCTCCACAACGAGGGCACGACGCTGATCGTCGTCACCCATGATCCCGAGGTCGCTGAGGTCGCCCAGCGCACGCTTGTCCTGCGAAACGGCAAGCTGCATAAAGAGGTGATCAACCAGAACTTTACCGGCAAGATCCAATTTGAGGACAGACAGGAGGTACAGCCACATGCGTAAAGCAGCCATATTACTTGCAGTTTCCATGCTGCTCTGTCTGACAGCCTGCGGAGAAAAGTCCTATGCAGACGGCACCTACACCGGACGGAGCGCCGATTACACGAGTGAAGAGGGTGAGGAGGCCGGCAACGGCTACGGCGTTGTCGAGCTGACAATCTCCGGTGGTCAGATCACGTCATGCACTTTCCAGACCTATGAGCTGGACGGCACGCTCAAGGACGAGGACTACGGCAAGGAAAACGGCGAGGTCAAGAACAAGGATTTTTATAATAAGGCTCAGAAGGCTCGTGCCGCCTGCGAGAATTATGCCGCACAGCTCGTGGCAAAGCAGCGTGTCAAGGATGTGGATTCCGTCAGCGGTGCCACGGTCAACTACAGTGAGTTCAAGGAGGCTGTGGCGGATGCCCTGCAAAAGGCAGAGCAATGAAGCTGCTGAAATTTCTTGCCCATGTGATATGTGATGTAGCCGTTGCAGCGGCGGTGCTGGGGATCCCGGTACTTCTGACCGGGCATGATCGGACGGATGCGGTATCCGGTGCGACCGCCCTGATAGATGCACCCTCCGGAGCATTTGTCGTGCTGCTCAACACCGATACCGTGCAGGAATCCGCCTTCTATGAGGCATTTTTCACCGGTCAGGAGGTCTGCTACTGCTTCGAGGACATCACCTGTGCCGTGACAGCCAATGACCCCGCCGCCCTGCAAATGGCGCAGAGCTTCCAGTCCCGTCTGAGCGAACACCAGATGACGATCCGGCAGGAGGAGCAGACGCTATTGCTGTCCAAAGCCGACCACGGCAGATTTCAGGTCGTCATTCTCTCAAAAGAGCTTGCAGAAACAGCCCATGCAGATTCTGCTGTGCAGGGAGATGTCATTGCACTAAACATCGGACAGGAGGACACACCTTGAGAAAATGGAATGCGGTCGTCAGCGGCGGCATTATGCTGCTGCTGCTCGTGCATATGGTTGCCGGTGCCTTGCAGACGGCGGGCTTGCTTGGCGGCGGTCAGAAGTGGCTGAAAGTCGTTGCCTGGGTCATGCTGGCGCTGGTTCTGGTACACATGATCATCGGCATAAAACTGACAATAGATACGCTCCGCACTGTGCGTGAATCCGGTGTTTCCTACACAAAGGAAAACCGTCTGTTCTGGCTGAGGCGCATCAGCGGTTTTGCAGTTATGGCGTTCGTGGTCTGTCATGTGGTGATCTTCCTCGGCAAGACGCAGAATGGTGTATTCCGGCTGCATCTGTTTGCGGGCGCCGAGCTTGCGACACAGCTTCTGCTGGTCGTGAGCATCGCTGTGCATGTCCTGTCAAACATCAGTCCGCTGCTGATCGGACTGGGCGCTAAACGTCTGCAAAAGCTGCTCCCGGATCTTCTGCTGATCCTGGCATTACTGCTGCTTGCAGCGGGGATCGGCTTTGTTTTGTACTTTATCCGCTGGAATACGCTGTAGGGAGGTGTGATCATGCAGCCTGTAAACATCATCGGTGCCGG
The DNA here is from genome assembly GCA_024684395.1 of Oscillospiraceae bacterium. GTDB lineage: Bacteria > Bacillota > Clostridia > Oscillospirales > Ruminococcaceae > UBA3855. The sequence continues at coordinate 1,530 of JAIKWY010000111.1, read as the reverse complement.
ACTTGCGGGGCTTTCGGCAGCCATAACGCTGGCGTCACATAAAATGCCTTGCCGGCTCATTTCCCTCGGGCATTCCGAACGTGCGCAGTCCGTGCTGGCGGAGGGCGGCATCAATGCAGCCCTCAATACAATGGGAGAGGGCGATACCCCGACGAACCATTTCATTGACACGATGCGGGGCGGCTGTGAGCTTGCCGACCCGAAGGCTGTAGAGGACCTGACCACACACGCACCGGAGATCCTGCGGTGGCTGGAGCATCTTGGAGTGCCCTTCAACCGGACGGATACTGACATCATGCTGCGGAATTTCGGCGGTCAGAAGCTCAAACGCACTGCCTATGCTCGGAGCTCCACCGGCAAGATCCTCATGACGGCAGTCATTGACGAAGCCCGGAGCTATGAAGCAAAGGGGCTGATCACCCGCTATCCCCACCATGCGTTTTTGCAGCTTATGACGGACAAAAGAGCTTGTCAGGGTGTCATTGTACAGGATACCTATTCCGGCGAAGTGCTGCGCTTCCCGGGCATCACGATCCTTTGCAGCGGTGGACTGAATGGCATGTTCCCGGGCTGGACGACAGGCACCACCCAGAACACCGCCGATGTCACAGCCGCTGCCTTTGCGCAGGGTGTGCGCCTTGCCAACCTCGAAATGCTGCAATACCACCCAACGACCTTCGGCATCTCCGGTAAACGCTGCCTTGTGACAGAGGCAGCACGAGGTGAGGGCGGACGGCTCTGCATCGAGCGGGATGGTACGCTCTGGTATTTCATGGAGGAGCTGCATCCGGCGCTGGGCAACCTCAGCCCTCGTGATGTTGTCGCCCGCACGATGTACTTTGTCCGCCGTCAGTCCGACACAGGCGATCAGGTCTATCTCGATCTGACGGGGCTTTCCCGGGAGATCTGGGAGAAGCGCCTGTCCGATCTGCGGCAAGAATTGATGCATTATCTCGGGCTCGACCCGAGAAAAAAGCTCATTCCTGTGCAGGAAGGCATCCATTACTTCATGGGCGGTATCGCTGTCGATCCTGATCACCGCACCAGCATGGCAAACCTCTATGCGGCAGGAGAATGTGCCTGCCAGTACCACGGTGCAAACCGTCTCGGCGGCAATTCGCTGCTCGGGGCGCTCTATGGCGGAAGACGGGCGGCAGAGACCATCCTGCAAAGCAGTATCCCAGAGCTTCAGGATATACAGCAAACAAACATCTGCACGGAAACCGTGTCTCCGCTTCTGACGGAACAGATACGGGATGTCTTGCTTTCGGGTCTCGGTATCGTGCGCAGCGAGGACAGCCTGACAAAGGCATTGTATGCGCTGCAAAACTTGACAGCACAGAACGAGTATGAGCAGAACCGCCTGTATCTGGCAGAAGCCATGCTCCGCTCGGCACTGGTACGCAAAGAAAGCCGGGGCGCACACTACCGGGAGGATTTTCCGGAAACGAGTGACGCATTCCGCTGTATCACCGCCGCAGAATGCACTGACGGCAAGGTGAAGATCACATGCAGGGGGCTTGAACATGC
>JAIKWY010000059.1 GCA_024684395.1 Oscillospiraceae bacterium | reverse complement strand
ATAGCATCACGGATAAACTTGTTTTCCTCTGCTTTAGGTGTGATGACCTTGACTTTTATTCTCGGCACATACATCATTCCACCGATATACTGAGCGATACGCTTCTTGATCTGCTCGGTTTCATAAAACCAGCCCAGCGTCTGGCTACGGGTGAACTTAGCTCTCGGATTGCGTTATTTCTGCTCCGCAAGCATAAATTTCAGGTCTACCTTGTGGTCGGGATTGTACTCAACAAGCACTCCGAAATCTGCACATTTTGCAAGGAAGTCCTCAGAGTTTTCGCTGACCTTGATTACCTGATCTATCGTGAATTTCAGTTTAGCTTTCCACGATAATCCTTGCCTTGACATATCCCACTCCCAATGGTTCTTGCCCTTGCCCATTTCGGGATGTTCGATCACAAATAAATGATGCTGTCTGCATACCTCGTCCGTGATGTTCATGAGTTTCTGAAATGACCTGTCCTGCTTGGTAGTCCTGCGGTTCTCATGAGTTTCAAAAGTCCTGCCGTCGATGCAGTTGGTGTTATTGAAAACTACATGAAGGTGCGTGTGGTTTTTGTCGATGTGGCAGGTCATAATATACTGATATTCGCCTTTGAGGAACTGCTCACATATCTCCTGACCGAGCCGCAATGCTCTCTCAGGAGTAATTTCCCCAGGTTTGAAACTGACGATGAAGTGCTGCGCAAGAACGGAGCTTTTGCCCGTACCATGTTTCCGAATCTCATCAAAATCATGACTTGCCTGCAACGGATCAGAACTGCACCCCCTCTGTGATAATCAGTCTGCCGTTATCCGTTTTTTCAGGGTTAGCAATGTAGTTCAGTGCTGCAAGGTCATCAGCAGAGATTGAAAATACCTTAGTGGTTGCCAGAGCCGATTCACCCCTTCCTTGATTTCAGCAATATCATCATCGTAAACTCTGCCCCCGCTGTTTGCACGGACGGCGATCTGATTGATATTTCCTGAGATGTTCCTTGCAAGTCTGAGAATTTCGCTCAGCTTCTCCTCGTTAAACTGGACGATGTACAATAAAATAATAAATTTAAAGGAATGACGCTTTTTTCTCGGCTGTAAACTTGATTAATAATCTATTCTATGGTATAATAATAGCATAGATTTATTATTTGCAGGGAGGTTAATATGGCTGATTACAGACAGCCGTTTACTGTAACGGACAGGATAGTGGCTCTAATTGCTGATATTAGCGAACAGATCGGTAAAATCACGATTCAGCACCAAGGCACTATCAATCCGCATCTGAGAAGAGAAAACCGCATAAGAACCATTCATTCCTCTCTTGCAATCGAACACAATACTTTGACGATTGATCAGGTCACGGCTATTATCGACGGTAAACGAGTGCTCGGAAACCCTAATGAAATACAGGAAGTCAAGAACGCCTATGAAGCATATGAGCTTATGCTGAAGCTTGATCCAAATTCTGTTGAATTCCTGTTATCGGCTCATAGGCTCATGATGAAGGGGCTTGTTCCTGAAAATGGCAGATTCCGTTCAAAGGGCGTTGGTATCTTCGACGGTGAACAGCTTATTCATATGGCTCCGCCAGCTGACCTTGTTCCGAAACTCATAGCCGACCTTTTTGAATGGTATAAGAATTCTGAAGTGCATCCGCTTATAAAAAGTGCCGTTTTTCATTACGAATTTGAGTTTATTCATCCATTTGCTGACGGTAACGGACGTATGGGAAGAATGTGGCACAGCCTGCTGCTCGGACAGTGGAAGGAACTTTTCTATTGGCTCCAAATTGAAGAACTTATTCGCTCAAAGCAAGCTGAATACTATAACGCTTTAGGTAAAGCGGATAAAAGCACAGACAGTGCTGTATTTGTTGAGTTGATGCTTAATATTATTTACTCAACATTGAAGGATATGGAGAATGTTAGTCGCTCGACCGACCAAGTTAGCGACCAAGATACCGACCAAGATGATAATATTAGCCGGTTGATTAAAGTCCTCGGTGACAAGGAGATGTCGGCGACTGATATTATGAGCGGACTCGGACTCTCTCATCGTCCTACCTTCCGCAAAAACTATCTTGCTCCTGCATTGGAAAAGGGAATAATCGTGAGAACGATCCCTGACAAGCCTAAAAGCAAAAACCAGAAATATCGCAAAGTCAAATAAAAATGAACCGCTCAGGAGCAATCCTGAGCGGTAATGTTATATAAGCTTTCTAAGCAATTCCTGATGCTTATTAACCGTCTTCACGATGTAATATCCGTCACATCAATATCTAACTTAATTTGATGCAATCTCATAAGCTGCCGTCGTTTCTGTTATTTGATAATTTAATACCTTTCTGTATCTCCACGGCTCGCACCTTGGTAATATCGCATTTTTCGGCGTAGCTGAGCCAGTCAGACACAACAGATTCTGTTTGTGATATAGCATTACGGCAGAACTCTGCAGTCAGTCCCATGGACTTTCCGCTGGCTATAAGTTCATCTGATGTTATGTTCGTGAGGGCGATACGCTCTACATCGAGAGTATCAGCCGTTTAGGGCGCTCCACCAAAGACTTGCTGAGCATCATCGACACACTCACCGAAAAAGGGGTAACGCTCATCAGCCACAAGGAGAACATCGACACCGACACGCCTGCAGGCAAATTCATGTTGACCGTGTTTGCTGCCCTCTCTCAGTTGGAGCGTGAACAGCTCAAACAGCGCCAGCGTGAGAGCATCGAAATCGCTAAGGCACAGGGAAAATACACGGGACGGAAGCCTATCGAAATCGACTGGACGAGGTTCGGTCAGCTCTATGGGGAATGGAAGTCCAAGAGTATCACGGGCGTGACTTTATGCGGAGAATGGGTTTGTCGGCTAACACCTTTTACCGCCGTGTCAGGGAGTATGAATCAACTCACGGCATTGTCGAGCCTACCTCTGCTGGATCATTATTTTTGAGCATCAAGCAACCGCATATAACTCCTGTCAATTCCAATTGCCCCCAGCGGAGCTGATATCAGTATCGCAAGCACCGCCACCGACAGCACGATCTTTCCGCAGGGCAGACCGAGCGACAGCGGCACCGAGCCGATAGCCGCCTGCACCGTTGCTTTCGGAAGATAGGCTATCACGCAGAAGATACGCTCTTTTGCATTCATATTCGTTCCGAGCAAGCAAAGGCACACGCCCACAGCCCTGAAAGCAAGGGCAACGAATATCATCAGCACAGCCATTCCGCCTGCCGAGAGCGTATATCGCACATCTACTGCCGCACCCACAAGCACGAACAGCAAGACCTCAGCAGCTATCCACAGCTTGCCGAACTTCTCGGAGAGCCGAGTGGAAACGCTATTGTCGGTTTTCAGCTTGACTACGCAAGCCATAGCCACAACAGCAAGCAGACCAGATAAAGCAACATAGGGCTTCACAAGCGTTTCAATGCTCATAAGCAAGAATGCTGTGCCAAGCAGGATTATGACCTTCGTGCTGTTCCTGATCTTGTGCTTGTGCTGATATGACTTTTCAAACAGCAGATACAGTCCGATCCCGACCACCGCACCGAGCAGAACGCCAAACACAATGGATATGGGGATATTCAGGAAGTCCGTGACCTTTGCCGAGCCGCCCTG
>JAIKWY010000086.1 GCA_024684395.1 Oscillospiraceae bacterium | reverse complement strand
GGCGTGGATCAATGGGCATTATTTCATCAACGATTCCCGGTATGTGATCGATCTCACATCCTATCAGGATGAGTCTTTGCCGAGATATGTCGGTATTGCGATCTATCTTGACACCACAGAATCTGTCCGCAGTGTATCACTCAGGCTTTTCCCCGGAACTCCCGCTGAGAATCCTTCGCTTCCGTCTATTCCGCAGGATGACGAGCACGTCCGTCTTTTGATGTATGCGGTGCGCATGAATCCGGGAGCCACACGAATTACGGAGAATGACTGGTTCGATTACCGTGAGGATGCAAATGTCTGCGGTTATTGTAAGTGCATTCTCGGCAAATGCAAGGTCACGGAGTTGATGGCGCAGATGGCGCAGCTTATAGTCGAGGTGCAGGAAAACAACGATACCATCGAAGAACTGACTAATAAGGTAGAGGCGCTTGAAGCAGAGGTCGAGGATATCGGAGATATTGTTGCTGTCGGTCAGTGTGGAGAGAATGTGATCTATGCTCTGTATTCCAACGGCAAACTGATCCTGAAAGGAACCGGCGACACCTACGATTACACCTGGTCACTTGATGGTGACTCATATGAATCTCCGTTTACAGATAATCAGGATATCAAGAAGGTCATCGTATCAAATGGCATCACGAAACTTGGAGATTATCTATTCCGCTTTTGTGATGAGTTGGAAACTGTTTCTCTGCCTAACTCGGTTGCAACAATTGGTGAGATGACATTCTATGTCCATTCGGATGACAGAATACCGCCAAGAACATCGCACGGTTTGACTGCTATTTCCTTTCCCTCTAATATTACTGAGATTGGTTATTGCGCCTTTGCTGGAAATCGCATCTCGCAGGTCACTGTCCCTGCAACAGTAACTAACATGAGTGAACGCACATTTACTCGTTGTGTGAATCTGACTACTGTTCGCATTGAAGCTGCTGAAATTCCTCAGTTTGCATTTGTGTCCTGTCCGAATCTTCAAAACGTGACACTCAGTCATAATGTGACGAAAATTGAATCTCATTGGATCAATTACTGTGATTGCCTGAGGCAGATCACCTATGAGGGAAGTCTTGATGATTGGGCTGCTGTTGTAAAGGGCGGCAACTGGGACGGCAGAAGAGGTGTTGTCGATGGTACGCTTGAAAAGGTCATCTGTCTGGACGGATATATGCAGTATGATACAGAAACACATGAATGGAATGAGGTGCGTGAATAATGTGGAAATTCCTTGTAAAGAATCAGAGCATTGAGGTTCTGGAGCGTGAGGTGCTGGCGGATCATCAGATCCAGTATGTACAGTTCCGTTTCACTTTTGACGGCGATTGGCGGCGCTTTCATAAGGTCGTTCAGTTTACGCAGTGTGACGAGACCTACAATATCGTCCTCGGAATAGACGACTCATCGCTGTATCTGCCTGCGGAGCTTCATGTCGGTGCGGCAAAAATGTCGGTGTTCGGCTACGATACCGAAAGCGATACGACTGTCCGTGCAACGACTGTGCCTGTGACGCTGAATATCCGTCCTTCCGGCTTTGTGGGTGATGATGATCCGCCCATTCCGCCGACGCCTGATCTGTACGCGCAGCTCCTGAAGAAGATCGAGGAAGCGGGACACGGCGCTGACGGCAAGTCCGCCTATGAGATTGCGGTGGAGCATGGATATGTCGGCACGGAAACCGAGTGGCTGGCATCGCTCAAGGGCGAGCCGGGTGAAACACCGGATATGTCGGAATACCCGAAAACCTCTGAGGTCACAACGATTATCGAGCGTGAGATTGAGGCGGCGACCGGAGATTTTCATTCTCATGCGAACAAGACAACGCTCGACCGCCTGACTCCGGAGCTGATGCATGAGCTTTCCGGCTTGCAGCAGTTTGAGGACAGGACGCAGTATGAGATTCAGACCATCAACGAGGAGCTTCTGACGCTGAATGCGCAGAGGCATACACATAATAACAAGGATGTTCTGGACATCATTACGCAGGAAATGCTTGACGGTATTGCAAGTGCAGAGAGGCAGGCGCATACACATCACAACCTTACAACACTGAACGGCATCACGGATTCCCACGTTTCCCGCTGGGAAGAGGCGTACACTGCAGCAATGAACCTGAATGAGCGTGTCGGTGTAAATGAGGGTGTTTTCGAGCGCTTCAAGACCGAGATCCTCTACGATATGCAGGGATGCCGCACATCCATTTCGGATATCCTTACCCGGCTGTCTGCCGTAGAAACAGAGCTTTCCGGCGTAGAGACAGCGCTGGCTGATATTGTGGAGGTGACGACATGAGCATTGCAAATTATCTGGCAGCGCTGGATGCGCAGCGAGACCAGCTTGCGAGAAACCTTGTAACAATGGGCGTTCAGGCATCGGAGTCCGAAAAGCTGAATACCCTTGTGCCAAAGGTGC
>JAIKWY010000067.1 GCA_024684395.1 Oscillospiraceae bacterium | reverse complement strand
CAAATACATGATCATTTGACAAATAGTTCCTAATTTCTACATCAACCATACCCTTTTTCTGCAATTACTCGTGCGGAACAAAATTATGTGATATACTGATTTTGTTCCAAAGGGTTCCATAGAAAGGGGGAGGTTGCAGTGAAAAAGTTCCTTTTCAAGTACGCCAGTGCAATTGCTGCTCTGGCACTGGTAATTACTACTGTGAATGCAAATTCCACATGCTACTGTGTAATGCATCAGGACAGTATTATTGACCGAGGACACATTAAACCTGAAGGAATCTGTTACTCAATAATAACTCAAAACCCGATTGATCTACTAACTCCTCGTTAACTTACCAGATATCGAAATGCTGTATTATCGATATATTTGGATGTTAACGAGGAGTTTCCATTATATTGTTTTAGCGGGGATGATGTGAATGAAATATATACTCTATAATCTTCGGAACTTTTGCAAAATGGAGCCGCTTCTATTTGTTTTGATTATGCTTTGTGTCATATCTTCTGCTATTATCCTGCATTTTTCGTATGGATTATATCAGAATTATCATGTGATCATCGTCGAAAAAGAAAACGAGATGAATGAATTGGTGATTGAAATAGTAGATCCGGAGCGTGTCACAAAGCAAAAATACGAAGATGCACTTCTTTCATTATCGGACGATATGAACGATGCTGTAATTATGTATCTTGTACAACCTAAGATTGAACCGATCGCATCAATGAATCTTGAAAATGGCTGGGGATATATGGAAGTCCGGTTCACCATACGCAATCATGCAGTCGCTCCTTGCGAGATTTTTCATGAAAACCTTGAAAACTATGGCTCGCTGATGAAAGGAAGATATTTCACACCTGAAGAGGAAGAAAATGGAGATCTGGTCGCCCTTCTTGGAGGAGATGCAGGCTGTACAGGGAGCTGTACAGATTTTTTGACCATTGAAAATAATACGGAAGCGCATCTTGTTCAGATAGGAGATAGGGCGTTTCGTGTGGTCGGAGAACAAAAACTGACATGTATCCCGATTATTCCTTTCAATGCATTGTACCCTGATACGCCTCTTTACCATAATTTGCTGATCACAAAAGAACGGCCGTTCACGAAAAGTGAATATGAGGAGATCTGCAGTGTGTTTTCGGCACAGTTTGGTGATGCGATCGTAATTCCTGAGCTGGATCTGACTGAAACGGAAGATGTGTATTACTACCGAACCATCTTATTGATTGCAGCAGCCATTTCTGTTTTAGCTGCTGCCAATTACGCTATCATCTATCAGTACATGCTCGAAAAACGTAATAAGGAAATCACTATATTTCGTATGTGCGGCTGTCGCAAAAGTCAGGCGATCAGTATTTTCCTCGGAGAGTGTCTTCTTATGATTATTCCTGCCTATGTGTTTGCTGCTTTGATTTATGCTAAAATACTTCTGCCGCAGCTTGCTGCCATGTTCCCGTATATGGAAGGCTCTTATTCTCCTGCGGTCTATCTTATCATATTCTTCATTTACATTGGTATAACATTGACCGTTTTGGCTGTCATGATCTCCCGGCAGATTCATCGCAAAACGTTGTTGGATTGCAAAAGGGGGTAAAGGGATGATTGCAAAACTTGCATGGAAAAATCTATTTCTGAATCCTGTTATGTATGTACTGATGATCGTGCAGATGGTTGTCATCTACTTTATAGTGATTAGTATGACTTCCAGTGTTTTATCACGATTTTCTTATTATTTGCCATTTAAAGAAGAATTGAAAAAGGACGGTACTTTCTACAGCTTCTTTTATGCGGCAGATCCCGATACTGGGCTGGTTGGTACAACTACCGATGCTTTATCAGAAAAGCTGAAAGGTGATCCCACGATTGCCGCTTCCTATCTTGCATGGTTATATTACCCCGAACAAAAAGGCGAAAGAGATCCCATTTTTGTTAGCATGGATGAATTCTGGTTAACAGTGTATCAGCCGGAAATGGAAAACGGACATTGGTTCAACGAATTATCTCGAAATGCCGCTGCGATCCCGATCGTTGTGTCTCAGAATGAAGAAGGCATTTCTGTGGGTGATATCATAGAATTAAGAGCATTTGGAACAGAACAATCTGTAAACTGCGAAGTAATTGGCATTCTTAAAGAAGGCGCACGTATCCTCAGCTATCAAATACCGAGCGATGGTAAAACTTCCTGTAAAAACCTATATCAAAATTATTATTACACAGTGGAACAGACACCGCTGTTTATTTTACCACAGCCGGCTTTGGATACAAATGTTGTGAATACACAGCTGCACGGCTCGTTTATGATATCTTATCCTGAAAATGCGAGCGAACAGATAAAAGAAGAGAATCATGCGTATCTAACTAAGATGACTGCACACTGCAAAATAACATTTCCTGATCTGTATCGGAACAGCATGAACTACATTTTTGAACAGTGCAAAACCCTTTCTCCTATTCTGATCGCTGTTCTCATCATGACATTGGTCTGCACTATGAGTGTGAATGCACTATCCGTGAAACGCCAGTTATACCATTACGCAGTGTATTATATTTGTGGGCTGCGATGGAAACACTGTGTATTTATAAACCTTTTGACTTCTTTATATATAAGTGCATTTTCGTTACTGCTGACAATCATTCTCCTGATCGGCTCGCAGCAAACAGTTTTTCTTCAGGAATCCGTAATCTCTCTTGGTATATGGCAGATCATGCTTTGTCTTCTTATGATGTTAATCTATTTAGGATTTTCAATCGTATTGCCGATACAATTATTGCAAGGGATAACGCCTAACACGATATTACGTTCTAATTGAAGGAGGGACTTATCATGCTCATGATGAAGAATATTCATAAAACATACCACGCAGGTAAGCCCAATGCGTTTGAAGCACTAAAAGGGATCGATCTGGAAATTGAAGAAGGCGAAATGGTAGCCATCATTGGAAAATCCGGAGCTGGTAAATCAACATTACTGCATGTGATCGCCTGTATTGACAGCTTTGAATGCGGAACATATCAAATAGGAAAGCTATCTGTAGATTCCATGAATGAACATAATTTAGCTGAGATTCGCAATGAACTGATAGGCCTTGTAATGCAGGATTTTGCGTTGATCGAGGATTTTACTGCTTTAGATAATATTCTTCTTCCGCTGGAATTTGCCAGCCCCAAAAAGAAAAATCGGCGAGACCTGGCACGTAATGCATTGCAAGAGGTAGGCTTGACAGAATGTGCGAATAAACGTGTCAGCTATCTCTCAGGCGGACAAAAACAACGTGTTGCGATCGCTCGCGCAATCATCAATGATCCGGCAGTTATTCTTGCAGATGAGCCAACCGGCGCACTTGACAGCAAAACAGCCCAGGAGATCATGGATCTTCTGAAGTCCATGAATCATAGAGGAAAAACAATCATTATTGTTACGCATGATATGGAGATTGCCAGACAGTGTGACAGAATGATTGAAATTGTTGATGGACAATTGAGAAATGCATAAGAATTTAGGATTTAGGTCACAGGTCAATTAATTGACTGAGAGGTAACGTATGAATAATGAATATAAATCGTGGTATAAAAAGATTGCTTTCTTATTAACTGGAATTGTCTGCTTTTGTGTAGGGGCATTATCACAAGTTGAGTTGTACAGCTACGCAAACAATTTCGGTGATATTAATGGAGATGGCCTTATAAATGCATCGGACGCTGCATTAATTTTAATGTATTCAGCTTATTCCGGGGCAGGTGGCAACATGTCGCTTAGTACATGGATGGATGAAAGAGAAACAGTAATTCCAACTGATTCTTCTTCTGAGCAAGAAAAACAGAGCGTTCCGTTTACCCTTCTACATGAGGAATGGGTATATATTCCCGATACAAAACCGGAGTATCATGATGGTTTTGTTTGCATCACTTCATCAGTTCAGGAAGTATGGGAAGTGATGCAATCTAAACAGCCATATCTGCTTGACGAAGAATATGATATATTACATCAGTATGAGGAATTATATGATAGTAGCAATATTATACTAGTATATAGTACATCTGGTGCTTCAAATAGGAGAATTACGGTTGATGAATTAATTATGCAGGATGAATCAATGATGGTTTCTATGACCACAATTAGATCAATGTTTCCTACGCCAGATATTGGCGCAATGCTCTTCATGATCGCTGTAGATAAAGAATATACCCTTAACGTTCGTGATATTTCACTTGTCAATCATTCGATAATGGAGGAATAGGTATGAAAAGCAAATGGTCTACTCACATCATTAGTGGTTGTCTTTCGCTTATTTTTACTTTAATGATAATGTGGAATCAAATGTCAAACAACGGTTCAGGTTCGGCATTAACCTTATCAGAATTTCAATTGATGTTGGGAGATATGGTTCATAATCAAATAATAAATATTATAGACGTGATTCCTTGACATATTCCTCAAAGCTTCCGCCAAACTGCCCGGCACCATACTTTGCAGAGTAGATCAGGATGACCGCTGCATCGCTGGCATTCACGACGCCGTCATGGTTGAAGTCGCCGTAAATCGGCTCCGGCCCCGGCAGCTCTGTCGTGGGCTCGGTGGGATCCTGCGGCACATCTACATCTGTGGGAGCAGGCGTCTGCTCGTCCTTGCCCTCGACCATTTCTGTGGGAGGGACAGAAAAGTCCTCCGAATGATCCACATGCAGCCACATCCCGACCACAATGCCCATAGTCTCCGCCTGTCTGACCTGTTCAGGTGTCAGCGTTGCAGAGAGTGTTGGAATATACGTGCCGTGGGTATAGCTTCCCTCCGCAAGCCCGAGCTCCTCTGCGATCTGCCTGGCGGTATCAGCGACATATTTCTGTAGACCAATGCGCTGTTTGCGGAGCTGGAAGTCCGCAACGATCGTATTGATCTGGCTCAGGGTATATTTATCCGGATCAAGCGACTCTCGCAGGATCTCTGCATCCTCACTTGCCTGTTCCGAGATCACAGTTTGATCGGCGTTCAAAAACTCGATATGGACATACAGCTCTTCCTGTCCGCTGTCAAGGGCTTCCCAGAGGGCATCGTCCATCTTGCTCTCCGCCGGATGTGCTGTCGGGAATGCGACCGCACACTCGATGCGGTCGAAGGTGATCGCCGTGACCTGGTCGTCCTCGGCAATTTTGAGGATCTGCTCCGGCGTGAGCTTTGTGCCGATCACCGGGTCATTCACACCATAGTGATAGCTGAGCGGTTCAAGACCGAACTCTTCCGCCATTGCGGCGTACAGCTTTTCTGCTTCCTCGGCAGTCAGTCCGGGCTTGCCATCGTCCTTGTACCAGATGGACACGGAGATCAGATCCGTCGCATGTGCCATTTCCTCGATGACCTCCGGTGACAGCTTGTCCTCCGGCGCATACACGGCACAGACAGTCGCTGTATTGACCGCAAAACACAGCAGAACAGCCAATAATGCAGTGATCTTTCGTTTCATAGTGATTCCTCCTTTTCCTCATATGCTATGATCCCGCACTTTCCACAGGGATAAAGCTCCGGGCGATCCGATCCATTTTCGATGCCGACTCGCCTTTGACGCAGAATCCCTCACCGTCCTCAAACCAGTAGACGGTACATTCCCATTCGTCCGGAAGCCGGAATCCGTGCGTCCGGTTCGTGGTGATCTCCATGACGCTGGTGTTGTCCGGGATTTCAAGTGAAAAAGATGCATATTCCTGCTGCGTGACCGTGAAGATCTCTCCCCAGCATTCAATTTTGTAGTATCGGATCGGTCTGCCGTCCTCCGTTACATCGTCCCAGCAATCCAGCAGCCAGACCAGTTCACCCTCGATGCGGTATTCCTGCAATTCTCCCGTCGGCTCAGGAAATGCATCCGTGCAGCGTATCATCCGTCTACCATCGTCATTCAGTACCACAAATCCGTCAAGCTCCTGCTCGATCACAGCCGTTGCCGCTTCGGTCGGTTCCTCCGTCACCAGCTCGGTCGGCGGTATGACCGCAGGCTCTGTGATCTGTGCAGGCGCATCCGTGGCGATGGGAGCAGCCTCCGTGCGCACCTCCGCTTCGGTCGGGGGCTCGGTGACATGTGACGCTTCTGTTGCATCGCTCTCCTGTGGGATGTCTGGCGGTGCTGTGGGATCCGTCGCCACAACAGCGAGTGCGCCGGGATCACTGTCAGATTCTGTATTCGTTTCGGTCACAGTGCTTTCTGACGGCTGGGTGTCCGCCGCTGTTCCCGCAGCGCCTCCATCCGGCAGAGTCGGTATCTGATGCGACGGGATCCGGAATGCAAGTGCTGCTCCAAGTACGATCAAAAAGCAGGCGGCTGTGCTGATAAGGAGCATCCTGTGATGCCGGATCGGCGCTGCAGGGGCCGTTTCAGGCTGCCCGATATAGTTCTGATAGGCTCTCTCAAAGAGATCCTCATGCACCAACGGGAAAGGAAACTCGTTGGCGATACGTTCTTCTGTCACTTCATCGGCTTGTTTCAGAAACTCCAGGTTGAATGGTTGTTTCATGATGACCCGCCTCCTTTCGTATAGCCATCTTCCTTTAGCAGCTTTGAGAGCCTTTTCGTCGCCCTGCTGAGACGCATCCTGACGGCAGCCCGATTCATATGCACAGCCTTTGCGATCTCTGCCGGACTGCTGTCATAGTAATACTTCATCATGATGATGGTCGTATCCGGCTCTCCAAGCGCTTTGATCCTGTCGAGCAGCTTCTGCCGGAGTTCAGCCTTGTCATGCTCCTGCTCAATGTCAACGGCAGACGAGACGTCTCCGATGTCCGGATCGTCCAGCGAAACGGCTGCCGGCTTTGCTGTGAGCCGATGGAAGCAATTGATTGCCCGGCGTTTGGCAACTGTCCGGATGAAGCTCTGGAGCTTGCCCTCTTCGATCTGGTCGAACTGCCGGAAAATGTCCGTAAACACGTCACTCACGCATTCCTCGGCATCTTCGTGACTTCCGACCTTGCAGATGCGATTCCAGACAATGGCGTATACATAGCCCTTATACTGTTGAAACAGGATCCTGAAACCTTCTTTGCGTGACTCGTTCACAGCGGAACGCAGTTCACTCTCGGTCATTTCAGTTTCACCTCATTTTGAAAACATGATTTGCGCAAATTTTAGCTTTCATTATAGTAATCAAGTAAAACACCTAAAGTGCAACACAATTTTGAAGAATAATGGAACAAAATGTGTTGTAGTATGGATTGGTTCTATAAAAATTAGTATATCACAATCATTATTGCTTTTCAAGTTTCCTTTTTTACAAGGAATTTGGCTATGTTCTAAAGTACACTGCAAACGGCTTATTCGACAAAAAGACAGATACCTCAAAAGGAGAAGTATCTGTCTTTTGCATTTATAGCCTGCTGTATGGGTTCTTGTATAATCTGATGAAAAACTTCTATATCAGCGCGGAACTGAGGGGCTGGGGTGGTGGCGGCCGAAGCACAAAACCGAGGTTTATTGACAGACTGAGCGGCTGTACCCAAATGGTACAGCCGCCCTTTTATCCATATCTCATTTCAGCGCATCAGCACTGCCCGTTTCAGCAGTCCCAGATCGAAGACATCCACGCAGCCATCTGCATTCATGTATCACTTGCTGACGTATTCTTCAAAAGAACCGCTGAACG
>JAIKWY010000053.1 GCA_024684395.1 Oscillospiraceae bacterium | reverse complement strand
CGGGGTGTGGGGCGGAGCCCCACACCTAAGCCATTTTGCTTTTCGCAGAAAAGCAAAATGGGAGGTTTTTAGAGATGCCCATAATGGAGAGAGAAATATGACAACAAGTGTATTGATCGTTCTGATCGTATGTTTTGTGCTGGCGGCGGTCATGCTCATCCTGAGCATCTGCCACTTCATGGAACGAGGGTATTTGTTGAACAACAACTATATCTACGCCTCCGCAGAAGAGCGGAAGCGCATGGATAAAAAGCCGTATTACCGGCAGTCGGCGATCGTCTTTCTGCTGCTGAGCGCTGCGTATATCCTGATCGGTCTTGCCATCGGGCTGCATGTCTACCTGCTGGCATGGCTGGAGATCCCGCTGATGGTCGGCATCATCGCCTATGCGGTCATCTCCTCAGTCCACATCAGCCAGTCGGGAAAGTCCTGATCGGATCACACCGGCACACACGTCCTGCATTCTGCAATGTCGGAAAGGAGGATCTATGGCGCTCATAAAGGTCATTGAAGATGAAGATTTCTTCCCGGATCTTTCCAAGGACATCCATTATATCTCCTGGACTGTCTGTTCCCGGATCGCATTTCCGGTCGTCATTGTGTGGATGGAGATCGGACCGGTCGAGCCGCTCCCACTTTTTGACAGGATCGACCGTTCCAACGAGACGCTGACGTTGTATCCCAAGCATAAGATCACGCTTATGCCGGGCGGGAGCTATGCGGATGCGGAGCTGTTCCGGCATTTCAGAGACGCTGTGCAGGCACAGCAGATGATCAGAGCAAGGAATGTCATTTTTGATATGCGGAATGCGCCCTACTGGGATCCGCATACCATGACCTATGACAATACTGCCTATTTCAGAATGCTCTACTGGCAGCCGTCACGCTTTGATTTTGACGAGGATGACGTGAATCTCTATATCCTGCCGGATCCCTGTCTGAAAGCATGGCTGAAAGGGATTTATGCGAACCAATATGCCAGTCCGGCGGAGATCGGATACCTGAGCAAAGCTTAGGTATCCCTCCGTTATCATAAACCCAAACCCCGAAAGGAGAAAAACTACTATGGCACATCAGCTTGTTATCGTTCTGGACTTCGGCGGTCAGTATAACCAGCTCATTGCAAGTTGAGTGCGGCGTAAATGGAGGGGGTTTAGGGGTGGTATCAGGGACGCCAAAATGCGTAATATCAGAAAGCAAACGGCAGTCTGCGTCTGTGCAGACTGCCGTTATTTCGTACCGGAATTTAGATCGTCCAAGCATTCAAAATAGCTTCGTATCATGCGCAGCGCTGTTTCAATCTCTTCCGGTGAGCGATCGTTGATCAGTTTTAACCAGTCGTTGATGTAGGATTCCTGTGAGCGCTCAGAAGATCCCAGAAGAATAAAATCAGTTGTAAGTCCAAGTGCTTCGGCAATCTTACTCAGCACCCCTGTACTGGGATTGCGCTTGTCACTTTCGATCAATGCAATATAACTCTCACTGATAAAAATATGCTCTGCAAGCTGTAACTGTGTCAAGCCGGCTTTTTTTCTGGCATCACGGATCTTTTCACCGAGTGTCTGTTCTTTCATGCAACCACCTCATCTATTATCATACCATTATTTATTACAAATCGCTCTTAAATTTAGTAAAGATTCTTGACAAACAGTAATTATTGTGGTATACTGACAATAGGGTACCCGAATAATGTAAAGGAAGTGGTAACATGTTTGATTATTCCGGCAAAAAAATGAAAGTTCTGGCTTATATCCTTCTCATACTATGTGTCATCGGTGGATTGGTCTTTGGCATTCTGCTATTAAAAGATGAAAACTGGTGGGGGCTTTTGATTATTGGCGGCGCTATAGTGGGCGGTTGGATCAATTCACTCATCTTGTATACAATCGGAGATATTTCTGAGACAGTGGATTCACTCGCATATCGTCTTGGAACAATGCGTATTGAAAAAGAAGAGTGAGTGAATGATCCATTTGTCACATCAACTGTCAATTATGGTTTTCTCTGCAAGACCTGACCGGAAGCCGGGAACTCGGGCATATAACAGAGAGGAAGGTTTTCTCCAGGTTTGAATAAGCATTGACATCATGTGCTTCTTGTGGTATAATGATAGAGTAATTATTCCACGAATCCGCTTCATTATCATGTTTTGAAAGGGGAAACCACATGGCACATCAGCTTGTTATCGTTCTGGACTTCGGCGGTCAGTATAACCAGCTCATTGCACGCAGAGTGCGTGAGTGCGGCGTTTACTGCGAGGTCAAGAACTATAAGACACCCATCGAGGAGATCAAGGCGGCTGCGCCCGTCGGCATCATCTTCACCGGCGGCCCGAACAGCGTCTACGACCCGGCTTCGCCGCACATCGACAAGGCGATCTTTGACCTCGGCATCCCGATCCTCGGCATCTGCTACGGCTGCCAGCTCATGGCTTGGACACTCGGCGGCACCGTTGAATCCTGCGTCAATTCCGAGTACGGCAAGACCGATACGCATTATGATCATTCAAGCGTGCTGTTCGGCGGCATCCATCTGCCTGAGACAGCAACGAGCTGGATGAGCCACACGGACTTCGTTTCCAAGCTGCCGGAGGGCTTCCGCAACACCGCACACACGGCAGACTGCCCGAATGCGGCGTTTGAGAATGCCGAGCGCAAGCTCTATGCGGTGCAGTTCCACCCGGAGGTGAACCATACCTTTGCAGGTCTGGGCATGATCGACAGCTTCGTGAAGAATGTCTGCGGTGCGACCGGCGACTGGACGATGGCAGGCTATGCCAAGACGGCCATCGAGCAGATCCGTGAGACAGTCGGCGACGGCAAGGTACTGCTTGGTCTGTCCGGCGGCGTGGACAGCTCTGTAGCTGCGGCACTCGTGGCAAAGGCAGTCGGCAGCCAGCTCACCTGCATTTTCGTAGACCACGGCTTCATGCGCAAGAACGAGGGCGACGAGGTCGAGGCGGCATTCAAGGACAGCGGAATGCACTTCATCCGTGTGGATGCCAAGGATCGCTTTATGGCGAAGTTAAGCGGTGTTTCCGATCCGGAGCAGAAGCGCAAGCTCATCGGCGAGGAGTTCATCCGCACGTTTGAGGATGAGAAGAAGAAGCTCGGCAAGGTCGATTTCCTGGTACAGGGCACGATCTATCCGGACGTGATCGAGAGCGGCGCAGGCGATGCGGCGGTCATCAAGAGCCATCACAATGTCGGCGGTCTGCCGGAGGATGTGGATTTCGAGCTGATCGAGCCGTTGCGTATGCTGTTCAAGGATGAAGTCCGCAAGCTCGGCACGGAGCTGGGGCTGAGCCCGGTGCTCGTATGGCGTCAGCCGTTCCCGGGACCGGGTCTGGCAATCCGCATCATCGGCGAGATCACGGAGGACAAGCTGGAGATCCTGCGGGATGCCGATTTCATCTTCCGTCAGGAGATCGCCAAGGCAGGGCTGGACAAGGACATCAACCAGTACTTTGCCGTGCTGACGAATATCCGCTCGGTCGGCGTTATGGGCGACGCCCGGACGTATGACTATACCATCGGTCTGCGTGCCGTGACGACAAACGATTTCATGACCGCTGACTTCGCACGTATCCCGTTCGACACCCTCGCAGCAGCCGCCTCCCGCATCGTCGGCGAGGTCAAGAACGTCAACAGAGTCGTGTATGACGTGACGACTAAGCCGCCGGCTACGATTGAGTGGGAATGATAAACAAGACCTCAGAAACGGCGTAGATACGCCATTTCCGAAGCCTTAAAATCTCAGTGATAACAATTTGATAACAGGGAGCGAAGCGGAATTATTCTGTGTTCCAAGTGGCTTAGATGTTACGCCACTCTTTCGCAGGTTCATGCTTTCCGCAGTCATCGGTCGTTTTCGGCCAGTTAAGCTTCCATTCTGTATATTCGGCCTTGCTGATCTTACCGTCAGCAAGGTCTTTTTTTCGTCTCTGCCACTCGGAAAGGAGGTCAGTCATTAGGATAGAGCCGAAAACAACGCCCTTTCGTCTGTTGCCGTCCTCATCTTCGCAGTCCTCAATGCTGATCGGGTAATGCTCGTCAAGCTCAAAGAGCATCATCATAACGCCCTCAGCTCCGAGTATCTCATCATCTGCAAGAAAACGGGAATTCACGTCCAATGCCTCGGCAAGCTGTTCAACAAGTGCCTGCTTGGGTGTGCGAGTGCCGGATTCATACTGTGCGATGCGGACATCGGCAGACTTCTCGTCAAAGCCGACAGCCATACCGAGCTGTTTCTGCGTCATTCCTCTGAAATCACGAATGCGGTGTATCTTATCTCCTATAATGCTCATGGTGGTTCACTCCTTATAATACAAGTTCTGTATGCAAGCTCATTATAACATATTTGTTTAGGATAGT
>JAIKWY010000047.1 GCA_024684395.1 Oscillospiraceae bacterium | reverse complement strand
CCGAAGGAGCAGCCGACACCCGAAAAGCAGACCGTTACCTTCGTGCAGCTTCGCAGCCGCCTTTCGGAGATCTCTCGCAGCGGCAAGACGGCAGAGGTCAAAGAACTGATCGCCAAGTACGGTGCATCCAAGCTCTCGGATATTGCCGAAAGCGACTACGCCGCTGTGCTGGCAGAAGCGGAGGGATTGTGATGCCCGGAACACACGCGATCCTGTCACCATCAAGCAGCGAACGTTGGATCAACTGCCCGCCTTCCGCAAGGGAGAACGCGGGCAGTGATACCGGCAGCAACTATGCTCAGCAAGGCACAGACGCACACGCCCTCTGCGAGTACAAGGTCAAGCAGGCGCTCGGTCACAAGGTACGCGATCCTACCCCTGCTCTGGAGTACTATGACGAAGAGATGGAGGAATGCGCCACAGCCTACTGTGAGTTCATCATGGAACAAGTGCAGGCGGCAAAGGAAAGCTGCCCCGATCCGCAGGTACTGGTCGAGCAGCGACTCGACTTCACCCGCTGGGTGGCAGAGAGCTTCGGAACCGCCGACTGTATTGTAGTCGCCGACGGCGTTATGACCGTCATCGATTTCAAGTATGGGCTTGGCGTCCTCGTCGATGCGGAGGGCAACAGCCAGATGCGTATGTATGCGCTGGGCGCTCTGAATCTCTTTGAGTCCCTGTATGACATCAATACCGTTCGTATGATTATCTTCCAGCCCCGCCGCGATAACGTCAGCACCGCAGAGATCAAAACCGAGGAGCTGCTCCGCTGGGCGGATGATGTCCTTATCCCTGCCGCAGCACTTGCGGCGAACGGTGACGGCGACTATAAGGCGGGTAAGCACTGTCAGTTTTGTAAAATTAAGGCGACCTGCCGTAAGCGGGCGGAATATAACCTGCAATTGGCGCAGTACGATTTTGCTGTTCCGGATACACTCGCAGATGATGAGATCAGCATGATCCTCGACCGCGCAGATACATTCATCGGCTGGGTGAATGATGTGAAGGAATATGCACTGGAACAGGCTATCAGCGGCAAATGCTATCCCGGCTTCAAGGTCGTGGAGGGACGCAGCAACCGCAGATACACAAATACCGATGCCGTTGCAGCGGTTGTCATCGACGCGGGCTATGATCCCTTTGAGAAAAAGCTCATGGGTGTAACTGCGATGACAAAGCTGCTCGGCTCTAAGAAGTTCAACACCCTGCTCGGCTCTCTGATCGAAAAGCCGCAGGGCAAACCTACACTCGTACCAGAGTCGGACAAGCGTCCGGCATGGACAATCAATGATTTTCAGGAGGAAGAATAACATGGCAAAGATTACTAATCCCACAAAGGTCGTTACTGGCAAAAACACCCGCTTCAGCTACCTCATTGTGAATGAGCCGAAGGCGATCAACGGCGGCACTCCGAAGTACAGTGTGTCGCTCATCATCCCGAAGTCCGATACCGTGACCGTCGAGAAGATCAAGGCGGCAATCAAGGCGGCTTACGAGGAAGGTCAGGGTAAGCTCAAGGGCAACGGCAAGACCGTCCCGCCGTTGAAAGCCCTCAAGACGCCGCTGCGTGACGGCGATGAGGAACGTCCCGACGACGAAGCATACTCAGACAGCTACTTCATCAACGCAAACAGCGCTACAAAGCCCGGTGTCGTGGATGCTTCCTGCCAGCCGATTCTCGATACCAGCGAACTTTACTCCGGCATCTACGGTCGTGCAAGCATCAACTTTTACGCATTCAACACCAACGGCAACAAGGGTATCGCCTGCGGTCTGAACAATCTCCAGAAGCTCCGTGATGGTGAGCCTCTCGGCGGCAAGTCCCGTGCTGAGGATGATTTCGCAGATATGGACGATGATGACGACGATTTTCTCTCTTAATAACTGACTGAACGACAGACGGGTGGGCGTTTGCGGCAATGCCGTGGGTGGGAGTAAGGAGTTACCATGAAACACATTTTTATTGACTTGGAGACTCGGAGCGATGTAGACCTTACCAAGACAGGTGTATATCGTTATACCGATTCTCCCTATTTTGATATTCTGCTTTTCGCATATTCCGTGGACGATGCTCCCGTGCAGGTTGTTGACCTTGCCTGCGGTGAGACCATCCCTGAAGATATTATCCTCGCTCTGACCGATGACGCTGTCATCAAGCACAGCTTCAATGCAGCCTTTGAGCGTGTGTGTCTGTCGGTTTGGCTGCGCCGTAACCGTCCAGATGTCTTCCACAGTTACAGCATTCCAGAGGATTCGGTAGGCGAGTATCTCGATCCTGCCTCGTGGCACTGCTCTATGGTGGCATCTGCCTACCTCGGCTTGCCGCTGACACTTTCGGGTGTCGGTGCTGCCCTGAAGCTGGAAGAACAGAAAATGTCTGAGGGAAAGGTACTCATTCGCTACTTTTCTGTCCCTTATAGTTTTGAGGCCGATGTGCCGTTGTTCCATGCCCCCACCGATGCTCCGGACAAGTGGGCTGTTTTCAAGGCATACAACAAGCGCGATGTCGAAACCGAAATGGGCATCGAGGCGAAGATAAGTCGTTTTCCCGTGCCGGACTTTGTCTGGGATGAATATCACCTCGATCAGGAGATCAACGATCGCGGTATTCGCATCGACCTGCCTATGGTACAGAACGCTATCCGAATCGGTGACACGGCAAAGGAGCGCCTGACCGCCAAGCTCAGCGACTTGACCGGCATCGAGAACCCGAATTCCGTTGTACAGATGAAGGAGTGGCTTGCGCAGCACGGTCAGGAAATGGAGTCTCTCGGCAAAAAGGAAGTACAGGAGCTGCTCGAATCCGCCACGCCGGAGTTGCAGGAGGTGCTGCGCCTGCGCCAGCAGACATCGAAATCATCGGTGAAAAAGTATGCGGCAATGCAGACGGCAGCTTGCTCGGACGGTCGTGCGAGAGGAATGTTCCAGTTCTACGGAGCCAACCGTACTGGTCGCGAGGCAGGCAGAATCATACAGTTGCAGAACCTGCCGCAGAACCATATTCCCGATCTGGAGGATGCCAGAAACCTTGTTGTTTCCGGCGACATGGAAGCGCTGGAACTGCTCTACGAGGATGTTCCGGACACACTGTCACAGCTCATTCGCACGGCATTTGTGCCGAAACCCGGTTACAAGTTCATCGTTGCCGACTTCTCTGCTATCGAAGCCCGCGTGATCGCATGGCTTGCAGGTGAAACATGGCGCATGAAGGCATTTGCCAACGGCGAGGACATCTATTGTGCATCGGCTTCCCGTATCTTCGGTGTACCCGTTGTGAAGCACGGCGAAAACGGTCACCTGCGGCAGAAAGGCAAGGTGGCAGAATTGGCGTGTGGCTATGGCGGATCGGTCGGCGCGATGAAGGCAATGGGCGGCTCTAATATGTCCGATGCGGAGCTGAAGCAGATCGTTACCGACTGGCGGCAGGCATCGCCTAACATCGTACAGCTCTGGTGGGACGTCGAGGATGCCGCGATCAAGGCAGTTCGTGGCAAGACTGCTGCCGACACACACGGCATCCGTTTTTCCTATGAATCCGGTTTCCTGTTCATCGAGCTGCCCTCCGGCAGAAGACTTGCGTATGTCAAGCCCCGCATTGAAGAGAATCGCTTCGGCGGCGATTCCATTACTTACTTCGGTGTCGGCGCTTCAAAGAAGTGGCAGCGCCTTGAGACCTACTCCGGCAAACTGGTCGAGAACATCGTGCAGGCAATCGCCCGCGATCTGCTGTTTTACTCCATGCGGACTCTATCACACTGTTTCATTGTCGGACATATACACGATGAAATGATTATCGAGTGTAGCCCGGATGTATCGAAGGATGTCATCTGCGATCAGATGGCTCGAACACCTGCGTGGGCGGAAGGTCTTATTCTGAATGCAGACGGATATGAATGTGAGTTTTACAGAAAGGACTGATGATATGAAATACAGTATTGAATGGTTTTATGCACTGGTCAGCGGCAAGCTTGTCAAGCCGGAGAATGTCTATGTGAAATGCCCGCACTGTGGAGAAATGTGCAAGGCACACGACGGCGGTAATCGTTGCGACGATTGCCCGACCAATAAGGAGGATTGATTTATGTTTTATGTGAAGGAAAAGACCGATGAAATTGAAGTAAAGGTGGAGCTGAACAGCGAGAACGTGTTCTGCGCCTGCCCGGACTGCGGCAAGGAGGTCGCTGTTGACCTTTCGTGCGTGTTTGCCGACGGTCTTGGCGATATGTATGGCACAGCAGTTCTCTGCAACGAGTGCGCATGGAAGAGGCTGCATCATGGCAAGTAAGTATAACAGCGAGGGCTATGCCAGCCCGACGGAGTATGAGGCTTTCATGCATATTGAGAAGGGGGAGAAGGCTG